>JAZUQF010000278.1:0-6648 GCA_045605545.1 Lysinibacillus sp. | reverse complement strand
GATTCTGGCTCCGTAAATGAAGCAGAACACGACGCTTAAAACGATATAGAGAGGGATATACAGCTTGATTAAAAATGCCTTCAGGCTGCCTTTTTTCAAATCCGTATAATCCGTCAGCGGAAAGACCTTATAGATCCAGGCCGCTTTATATTTTGCCGAATGGCCCAGCATGAATACCGCAGTCGGGATGATCAGCATGCTGAAATAAATCGTTACATAGCCCATGCTCATGGAGAAATCCGTATCCTCCGTGGTGAAGCCCGTAAAGATAAAAATAAAGGGAATGATAAAAGAGAATCCCAAAGAGGGGTAGACCTTCAGTTTAAAATCCCGCTCCTGCTTCATCATCAGGGAGGAGAAACGATAGAATGCCCGTTCCTCGCTTGTGGGGCAAATACGCCTTAATAAAAACTCCTTGAGCCGAGTCCGCCTCTCTCGTTTCGACTTGCTCGTACTTAACAGCTTTTGCAGGTTGCGTTCAAAGGTCGGCACCAGTTTTATATAAAACCATATGGAGACGATCGGCATAGCAAGGGCAAGCATACTGAATACCGCCGTGAATACAGTCTGGTTTCCATTCAGCAGCAGCTCATACGGAGCCGCAAACCACATCGGGATAAGGAACACACTCCACCAATGAAGCTCCACTGCCATGCTGAAGTTGACCAGCTCAAAAGATCGGATGAGGACCTGATAGCCAACCATCAAGGACAGTGACAGCCCGATCTGTACATAATTGATTGCATCCTTCAGCCTTTCCCCATCGAAAAACCGTAAAATAGCGATATACAACAGGGCTGTAAGCACTACAATGAAGACATTGACCAATAGCAATTCAATGACCGTTACAAGGACGAATAGAATTCCTTGCCTAAACAGGGCAACGGCCAGAGGAATCGCCGTCAAGGCAATCGTCAGGTAGGTCAAATAGATGAAAATATGCATGAACTTCGCCGCACCGACCGTTTTTACATGAATCGGCTTCGTCGAGAGAATGCTTCTATCCCGGACATCCAACAGGACTGTAGAAAAGTCGGAAATCATTGAGGTCATAATCATAAAAATAAGAATGGCGTATGTAATGCTCATCTGAAATAGAAAATTTTCACCAAACGCCATGAGCGGGATGAAGATGAGGCTGATTAACACATAGATCCATAAGGACTTGAAGTAGCCGTATTTTTTCTCTTCATTATTCCTCCCTGCCGACTGGTTGAAAAAAGTGGGGACCCTGCGCTCATCCATCGTCAGCTTGACCTGAAGGATTTGCCTCATGACGGTATAATCAATGCCCATCCTGCTATAAAGAAATCGAATTTTATCAAGCAGCTGCAGTATTTTGAAATCTTCCATCACTGCACCCCTTGCACGACAGCGACAAACTTTCCGCCGATTTCCCTGTAATCATGGAAGTCCGTCAACTGGGTGAAGATCGCCTCCAGCGTGCCTCCCTTGCTGTCTGCCTGCAGCTGTTCAAATGTTCCATCCGCCGCCACTTTCCCATCATGCAATAAAATGATGCGGCTGCTGATCTTCTCGACGACATCCATGAGGTGGGAAGAATAGAAGATGGTCTTTCCCTGCGCGGCCAGCTGAGCCAATATTTCCTTGAAAATCATCACACTGTTCGCATCCAGGCCATTAATCGGCTCATCCAAGAATAAAATGTCGGGATTATGCAGGAGGCTGGAGATGATCAACAGCTTTTGACGCATCCCTTTTGAATAGGAGGAAATCCTGGCATGGTACGCTTCCCCGACCCCAAACAGTTCCATCAAGGTTTGCGATTTATTCGCAGCCGTCTCCAAGTCCAGGCCGTAGAGCTGGCCGATGAATGTCAGATATTCATAGCCGGTCAAGTTGTCATAGACATCCGCTATCTCCGGTACATAGCCAATCCGACGCTTGTATTCAATGCTGTCCTGCCGAATATCTTCACCAAACAGCCTCACCTCTCCCCCGTAATCGCCTTCCATTCCTAAAATAATCTTGATGGTGGTACTCTTGCCGGCACCATTCGGACCAATATAGCCAATGATTTCTCCCCGCGCCACATGAAGATTGACACCCTTTAAAATCTCCTTATTGCCATAGTTCTTCGTCAAGTTTGCAATCGTCAGCATTTCCTGCCCGTTCATATTAGCTCCCCCTCCCTTTGTCTCTCCGTCTCTTATACGTTTATAAAAGTGAATAGTTACTATTTTAACATAAATATCCATTTCTGTTACCTGTAACTTCATACGTCGTGCCCGTTTGCGACAGATTGGCGTTTCTTACTTAAGTCCACTGCATGTTACTTTAACTGGGATTCATTCTAGGGAGGATGTTTCCACGCAATCCATTACATCCTTTCCCAAACGGAGGAAAATAGCTTATACTGGACTCACTACATCTTCAAAAGGAGGAATTTTCATGAACGATAATCATCAGCCCGAAGCACCGAAGAAGAAAATGAGCCTGCAGGACGCGGTGAAGCAGCAGCTTGAAAATAAGAAGAACAAGACTTCCGGTGGCAAAGGCGGCATGAAGGCCGACCTTTCCCCTCAAAAAATGAAAAGCCAGCAGACGAAGAAAGCCAGCAATACGCGTAGAAAAATGGGTGTGTAATGGACGGACAGAATCGAAAAAACATAGCACCTGGCATGACAGTGGATATTGTCTTAAAGAAGGACCAGAGAACGGGCAGGCTGACACGGGGTGTCGTGAAGGATATCCTGACGAATTCAGGTACCCATCCTCATGGCATCAAAGTGCGTCTGACGGATGGACAAGTCGGTCGGGTGAAGGCAATCCACGCTAAATAGAATGGACAAAGGAGGCGTTTTGAAATGAACTTTCAAACGCCTCCTTTCATATCATTGATGGACTTCTTATTTCTTCAGGATGGCGGCGCATCTTAATCCATAGAAGATGTACCGTCAATAGGCCAGCTTCCTACTTCCGCCTTCATCACCTTTCAGCGCTAGTAGGCATTATGCTTGAATGGTTCCCCTACCTATCCTTGAATCCACATATTCCTCTTTTAATATAGAACAATATGCGCTATCTACCAGGACTCCTTTTACCATATGGTTTCTACGGAGGTTGGCTTCATGTTTCATCCCCAAACGACTCAGCAATTTCCCGGAAGCACTATTCCCGACCTCATATTCTGCAAATACTCGTTCCAAATCGAGTATATCGAAGGCCAATTCGAGTATTAATCTCCCTGCTTCTGTTGCGTAGCCTTTCCCCCAATAATGCCTATTTAATGTATAACCCAGTTCGCCACTTTTGTTATAATCATGTACTCTAAACTCGATAGCCCCAATCATTTTGCCCGTTTCTTTCAACACCATTGCATATTTACCGATGGACTCTTTTATGAAGTAGTTTGCTATTACGCTTTTCGTCTGATTCAAATCTTTATGTGGCTCATAAAGGAAACGGGTCGTCTCCTCATCAGATGTATATTCATACATGTCCTCAGCATCATCCAGCAAAACCGGGCGCAATATGAGCCGCTCGCTCTCCAGCTGACTGTGTTCAACCAATAAAAGGTTTATATTTTTCATGTCATTTCTCCTATTTTATTATTTTTATTTATGATTCAAACTTTTCAGTATTTTACTTCCAGTTATTATAATAGCATATTTCAACCTTGAGGATGAGGCAGGGAAACCGGGCATGAAGTTATTTAGAAGAATGGCGCCTTACCGTGTTTGAAGCACTTTTTAAAGAGGGCACCGTACAGTTGATTACATTGCTGACATGATTTCAATCTACAGAAATGGGTATGGTAGCAATGGCATGCTTTTTAAACTCTCTTAAAAAATATGTGATTCAAAGATTTCAAGCAGCTACAGAAAAACTATCATCACAAAGGAGGAAAAGAATATGTCAAACTATACAAAGTTCAACAAAAGCTATATAAACGGCCAGTGGGTGGACGGCCAGTCCGACCAGGCATTCGATATCACAAACCCATACGATGAGGAAGTACTGGCCACGGTGAAGCTTTGCACATTGCCGCAGGTCGAGGAGGCATTTGAGATCGCGCACGCCTCCTACCGGGCATGGGCTAAGGATGCGGAGCTGCGCCGGGATGTCATGACGAAGGCCCTCGCCTACTTCCAAGAGCATCGTGAGGAAATCATCGAACTATTACTCATCGAATCGGGCTCCAGCTTCATCAAGGCAAGTGTGGAAACAGACAATACCATTTCCATACTGAAGGAAGCATTAACGATGGTGGACCGGGTGCCTGAAGTGCGGACCGAGCCTTCCGTCATCCCCGGCAAAATCAATGAAATGCACCGCCTGCCGCTCGGTGTGGTAAGCTCCATTGCACCGTTCAACTTCCCACTGCATTTATCGATGCGGACGATTGCCCCTGCTTTGGCGCTGGGCAATGCAGTCGTGCATAAGGCGGATTTGCAGGTGAGCCTCGCCTCCGGTTCCGTGATTGCCAAGGCCTTTGAGGAAGCAGGCATTCCAGCCGGAGTGTTCCAAAGCATTCTGACGAAGTCATCCATCATCGGGGATGTCATGGTCGAGCACCCTGTCGTACGCCTCGTAAGCTTTACAGGGTCGACGGAGGTGGGACGCCGTATAGGCGAGATTGCAGGCGGCCAATTCAAACGGGTGGCACTCGAACTCGGCGGCAACGGGCCGTTTGTCGTGTTGTCCGATGCCGATGTGGACCAGGCCGTCAAAGCGGCGGTATTCGGGAAATTCCTGCACCAGGGCCAGATTTGTATGATTACAAACCGCATGATTGTGCATGAAGACCTGTATGACGAGTTCGTAGAGAAATTCGTGGAGCGCGTAAAGCGCATTCCATACGGCGACCCACGTGACCATAATGTCATCATCGGCCCCATCATCAACAAGCGGCAGGTAAAGAAGATTGAAGAAATCATCCAGAAGGCAAAGGCGGAAAATACAGAGGTGCTGCTTGAAGGAAAAGTCATCGGCAACATCATCACACCGACGATTTTCGGCAATGTAAGCAATGACAGCGATCTTGCGCAGAATGAAATCTTCGGTCCTGTCGCGCCGATCATCAAGGCATCATCGGATGAGGAGGCGATCCACTTTGCGAATGATACGATCTACGGCCTAAGTTCGGCCATCTTCTCGGGCAATGAAGAAAAGGCGCGGGAATATGCACTGGATATCGAATTCGGCATGACCCACATCAATGACCAGACCGTCAATGATGAAACACGTGCAGCATTCGGCGGTATGCGCCAGTCCGGTGTCGGACGCTTCGGCAACCCATGGATCGTGGATGAATTCACAGAGACGAAATGGATTTCCGTACAGAAAGTGCCGCGTGACTATCCGTTCTAAAGGACAGCAGCTATTTTCATTGCAAAGAAAGAGGAGGAACCGACTGCGTTCCTCCTCTTTTCTTTGCTGTTGCAATTGTCTGCAAACAACTGCAAGTTTATGTGAAATCGATAATGATTTGTTGGTAGGTGCCCGTATATGAGCGTGCTGACTCCATTGGGATTACTGCACCAGCGATGTCGCTTTTGCTGCTGTTTCCCCCATGTTCGATGCAATCAGCTGGCTGTCCTGTGTGAGCGTCTCGATTGTCGCACTCATTTCTTCCAGACTCGCGGAATTCCCCTCTATGATGCCCGCCAGATTATTCGTAGCATCTTCTATTTCCGAAGATTGGCCGATCATTGTAGCAGCCGATTCCAAAAATCCTTGCAGCCCATGATCAAGCCCCTGCAGCGTAGAAGCGACCTCTTTGATGTGGTTCGATACCTCAATGGTTGTGGCCGTGTTTTTATTGATGGTTTCCGTGCTATCCTTCATCTTTTCGAACGCCATCGAATTACTTTTGTTAAGTCCCATCAGGTTATCCTTGATTTTCGCGGTCGTCTGATTCGTAACCTCGGCAAGCTTGCGGATTTCACCGGCGACCACGGCGAACCCCTTCCCTGCATCCCCTGCCCGTGCGGCTTCAATCGAGGCATTCAACGCCAAGAGGTTGGTCTGCTCCGTAATCCCCTGGATGGACTCCGCAAATGCATTTGTCTCCTCAAGCTTTTTTGACAGCTCAATGTAGGTTTCATTCAGCTCGGCAATCTTTTCTTTCAGAGCATTCATATCCGACGTCAGGAAATCAATTTCCTTCTTGCCTTCCCCGGCGATTCCACTCGCATCTTCCGACTCTTTTTTCAGCTGATGGGAGATTTCAAACAATACCTGCATCCCGGTTTTCAGGGAAGTGGCATTTTGCGCTATATCACTGATTTGCGAAGATTGGACCTGGCTATCCCCGGCCATCTGCATGACCGCCTTGGCCATCTCCTCCTGGGAAGTCATGTTTTGCTGCATCCTCTCATTTACCTGTGAAATAGTCTCCGTAATATCCGAGACATTCCGTTCAAGCTGCTCTTTTTCCGTTTGCTTATCAGCCGCTTCTTTTTCATTGGCTACCATGTGGGCGACGACGTTCTTGAATTGTTCAGTTGTCATGCGGATAATTGCAAAGAATATGACCCCCATTAAAACATACAGCAGTGCCGCATAGCTGAATATACCAGTAATGATTGGGTCTTCACTCGTTATATGGTTCAGGATAAGCAGCGCTAAACCATATGTATAGCCAAGCATGAATACCCTCATCTTCAACTGGATCGCCGAGAA
>JAZUQF010000277.1:0-6822 GCA_045605545.1 Lysinibacillus sp. | reverse complement strand
TGCTATTTTTCGTCATGTTCTTCGGTATTGGTTTTTTACTGAACATGCTTCTTCGGATGACGTGGCTGATGGCCATCGTGTATCCGGTCGTTGTCGTTTTCATTGTGGATGAAGAAAATGTGAGCTTCCTGGATTATATTTTCAAGCCGGGCACTGCTTTTCCGGCATTGATGGACAAACTTCAGGCGTTGCAAATCGTAGATATCTTAATTTTATCCGGAGGTTTTGCCGGGGCGATTGTGGCGGGCATTGTCATGATCTACTTGCGTAAAGCAGGATACAGAATGTTTTAGCATGCATCTTACGGGTGCATGTTTTTTTTGCCTCTTCTGTACTATTACTGAAAATATAAGAATATGTTGTTATATAACAATTGGTGGAGTATAATTTTATAAAAATATAGGTTAGAAGCTTAGGAGGAGGAAAATGATTACATTTCTCGTATGTATTGTTGCACTTGTTATAGGTTATTTTACATATGGCAAATTTGTAGAAAAAGTATTCGGTCATCAAGAATCACGTCCAACACCTGCTTATGTGAATGCAGATGGGGTGGACTACATACCGATGTCGACGTCGAAGAATTCACTCATTCAATTATTGAACATTGCCGGGGTTGGCCCTGTATTCGGTCCAATCATGGGGGCGTTGTATGGACCAGTAGCCTTTCTATGGATTGTCATTGGCTGTATTTTTGCCGGGGCGGTACATGATTATTTGACGGGGATGATTTCCATCCGCAACCGTGGCGCCCATCTGCCGGAACTGGCGACGAAATTTTTAGGGAAGTACATGAAGCATGTAGTGAATGCATTTGCACTGCTGCTGTTAGTGCTGGTGGGGACTGTATTTGTTACATCACCGGCGACACTGCTTTATAATTTAATGGATGCAAAAGTAAGCCTGACAGTAATCACGGTCGTTATCTTCGTCTACTATATTTTAGCGACACTGCTGCCCGTAGATAAAATCATCGGGCGCATCTATCCATTCTTTGGCGCGTTGCTTGTTATTTCTGCGTTAGGAATCGGGATTATGATGCTTGTTACAAAGGCGCCGATTCCTGAATTGACACTGCAAAACATGCATCCAGGCGATTTACCGATTTTCCCAATGCTATTCTTTACGATTACCTGTGGAGCGCTATCGGGGTTCCATGCCACGCAATCACCGATTATTTCACGTACGACTCAAAATGAATCACAGGGGCGTAAAATCTTCTACGGTATGATGATTGCAGAGGGGATTATCGCAATGATTTGGGCAGCCGCCGCGATGAGTCTATTTAACGGCTATAATGGCTTGGATGAAAAGCTGGCAGCTATAGGAACTGCTGGGGTTGTATCGGAAGCGTCCATTTTGATGCTAGGATCCATTGGTGGAACATTGGCCATTCTGGGGGTCATTATTTTACCCATTACTTCAGGTGACACGGCATTCCGTGCGGCACGGATGGTCATAGCCGATTATTTGAAGGTAGGACAGGCTAAAATCATGAGCCGGCTATGGATTGCTATTCCTCTTTTTGTCATTTCTTATGCACTAACAAAAATCGATTTTAATATTTTGTGGCGCTACTTCTCCTGGGCCAATCAGGCGACGGCTGTCATTGCCCTATGGGTAGGTGCCATCTATTTGATTATCGCAAGGAAAAATCATTGGATTGCTACCATTCCGGCTGTATTCATGACGTACAATGTCTTCGTTTATATTTTATATGAAAAAATCGGCTTTAATTTACCGCTGAATACCGCTTATATTGGAGGAGCCGTTCTAACATTCATCATCATTGTGGCATTTATCATGCGCGCGATGAATGTACGAGGCACAAAGTTCCTGCTAGACGAGGACGTATCGCATTACAATGTGAAGAAACTATAGAAAAAGGCGCATCTCGTATAACGAGGTGCGCCCTTTGTTATCGAATAAGCATCATGAAGACACCTATCAAGTCTCTTTTCCTGAAGGCCTGTTAGTGTGCCATGATAGAATAGACCGCGCAGCTGAAGACAATGCCGGCAATTGCGCCTGCCAGCACTTCGCTTCTTTTGTGGCCGAGCAGCGTCTTCAATTCTTCTATCTTTTCCTCTTCATTCATATCCGGCCAGCGTTTGATGTCACGGAAAAAGACTTGCAGGTCGCGGCGGATTTCGTTTAGTGCAGCTGCATGCTGTCCTGCCTGGTAGCGGATGCCGCTCGCATCGTACATGACGATTGCTGCGAACATGGCCGCCACCGCAAAAATAGGGGAATCGAAGCCTGTTTCAAAGCCCACCGCCGTAGCGAGGCTGGTCACGGCGGCCGAGTGGGAGCTCGGCATGCTGCCTGTGGATGTAAGGAGTGACCAATCCCACTTCCTCGTGATGATCAAGTGCACCGGCACTTTTAGTAATTGGGCAAACAGGATTGCCAGCAAGCTTAAGACGAGAGGTGTATTTTCCAGCAAAGTCATGAGCTATCGTCCCTTTCCTACAAATCATTGCCCTCATCATAACATATTTTAAAAATGGTGAAAAACTATGAATTTCGTTATCCGAAATAGTGGAATAGAGGTATAATAGGGTGAACAAACTACTTAGGGGGTTAATGGCATGAAAATCGAAACAGAAAACAGAACATTCGAAACAATGTCGGCTGGAACGATTGTCATCGGTGTCCAAAAGCATCGAGAGCAGATGAAGAACTGGGATGCATTCGGGAGATTTTTCGATACGGCCATAGAAGAATGGATCCGTACGGGGGAAATCAGTTCAGACCGTAAAAAGCTGACGAAATTCCCGGTGGCGACTTCCAATGAACAGATTAAACGCGTATTGTTTGTAGGGCTTGGAGAAGGCAAGTCGTTGACGGAAGAGGCACTTCGGGAAGCGTTCGGCCTAGTGGGGAAAGAGCTGAAGTCGTTGAAGGTGAACGACTATGCCATTTGGCTGGATTCATTCGTGACACCTGCTTTGGAAGAGGCGGACGTTGCATTCCTGGCAGCTGAAGGAATCGGCATGGGCTTCTATACCGTACCGAACTACAAGACATCCTCCAACGAAGTTGATACATATCTTGACCGGGTGGAGCTCATCACGCAGTCGGATATCGAGGAGGCTGCAGCAAGCTTTGAGACAGGCCGTATTTATGCAGATGCGGTAAATGAAGCGCGCAGTCTTGTGAATCTGCCGCCGAATCTTTTGACAGCTAAGGATCTGGCGGATTATGCGGTAGAACTGGCGAATCAGTATGGCTTCGAAGTGGAAATTCTGGATAAAGCGCAGCTGGAGGAGCTCGGCATGGGAGGCATTTTGAGCGTCAACCAAGGGTCTACTGAAGAGCCGCGCATGATTACACTGAAGTACCAGGCGAAGGACAGCTGGGAGAATGTTGTTGGCTTTGTAGGGAAGGGCGTTACGTATGATACAGGCGGCTACTCTTTAAAGCCGCGTGAAGGCATGGTCGGCATGAAGGGGGATATGGGCGGGGCCGCTGCTGTACTCGGCGCCATGAAAATCATCGGTGAAACACGTCCCAACCGTAATGTCGTCGCTGTAATCGGCTCGACAGACAATATGGTGTCAGGCACCGCCTTCAAGCCGGACGATGTCATTACAACCTACAGCGGTAAAACGGTGGAGGTGCTGAATACGGATGCAGAGGGCCGCCTTGTATTGGCTGATGCCATGACCTATGCAAAGCAGCAGGGGGCAAACTACTTGATCGATGTAGCTACATTGACGGGTGGTGTCATCGTGGCACTCGGCAAAGACAAAACAGGCGCTCTGACAAACAACGAAGAGTTCTTTGAAAGCTTCATGGAAGCGGCAGTCGACACGGGCGAGTTCGTCTGGCGCCTTCCATTGACGGAAAAGGATAAAAAGCGCATCCGTAAATCGGACATGGCTGATTTGAACAATTCACCGGGGCGCGATGGACATATGATTTTCGGAGGCGGCTTTGTCGGCGAATTCGCGGAAGACACGCCGTGGATCCATCTGGACATCGCCGGCACATCGGACGCCTCGGCTCCTCATGATTTGGGCCCTAAAGGCGGTACAGGCGTCATGGTCCGTACATTGGCGGCGTTTGTGGAGCAATTTTAACTGGATTGGCAAGCGATTCCTCATCTCACGGTGGGGAGTCGTTTTTTTGTGCAGTGGAACGGGATATGGAAAATATCCTGTATAGTACTTCTCGAAATTCCTCCTCTCCCGCAAAAAAATTAAGCTGCTACAATAATGTTTCTTTAGCAGGGAGGGATTCGTTCTGCAGACTGCCCATTCTTTCCCGCACAACATTATTGAAGCATATTATAGTTGAATAACTATAGTTAGAAAATTATGAAAAATTGTTTGGAATTGTTTATTTGTACTCTTATAATCAAGATAAGTATTCGGATGAAAACGCATACAATTGTTTCGACTGGTACGGACGTTATGATGTACGGACCTAAGGAGGTGTAAAGTTGATAAACTATGAAAATCCAATCCCGCTTCATGTTCAGATTAAAGACCTGATCAAAACGGAAATTCTGAACGGCAAGTACAATGAGAAGATTCCAAGTGAGCGGGAGCTGATGGAGCGCTTTTCAGTCAGTAGGTCCACTATTAGGGAATCCGTGACTCATCTAGTCCATGAAGGCGTATTGGAAAAGGTCCATGGCAAAGGAACATTCATTGTGGAGAAGAAGCCGGTGCATGAATGGTTGAATGCGTTGCACAGCTTTACGGAAACTGTACGGAATATGGGGATGAAACCTGGTGCCAAACTGCTGTATACAAGTGTAGTGGAGGATTGCAGCGAGGGAGAGGAAATTTTTAAGGAGCACTCCCTTTTTACAATTGCGCGGCTAAGGATGGCGAACAATCTGCCGATTGCCATTGAGCGGCATTATTACAGGCGTGAACTAGGTGAACGTCTACAGCATTTTAATTTGGAGACATCTACGATTTACGATTTGCTTGAGAAGAATCTGGGCATCGTCATGCATGAGGCGGAGCAGATCATACGCTGTCAGCAGATTTCCGAGGAGGATGCAGCCCATCTGCAAATCGAGCCTGGTGTGAATGTACTGGCTGTGGAGAGGATTATCACTGCCGAGAATGGGAATCCGGTGGAATATTATGCGAGCGTATTCCATCCGGAGTTGTACTCGCTCCGCCTCAAGACAAAAAGAAAGCAAAAATTTTAGGAGGTGTACAGGTGGGGGACATTGCCTATTTACCGAAGCAGGTTCTCTTTGGGGAACAGACGCTATACGAACTGGGAGGCTGTGTAAAACAGCTGGACATCGGACATGTATGCATTATTTACAGCGCCAGCGCGTTACCTCCCGCCTTGCGGAGACTTGTAGCCGGGCAGCTTCAGGACCTCGGCATCGAGATGACCTTTTTTGAGATGCCTAAGGGTGAGCCGACCATCCAACTGCTGGAGCGATGTGTACAGCTTTTGAGGGAATCGGGATGCGAAGGAATCGTTGCCATCGGGGGTGGAAGTACATTGGACCTTGGCAAGGCGGCAGCTGCCCTTTGCATGAATGGAGAAGTGACGTTTGCTGAATTGGCGCAATTGCCGGCTGTAGCACGGTTACCATTCATTGCCGTCCCGACGACTGCCGGAACAGGTTCTGAAGCGACGAAGGTGACAGTCATTACAGATGAAAAGAAAGGGATTAAATTGAATCCGGGACATCCGGATCTCATACCGGATGTGGCCATTCTGGATCCACGCCTGACCTTGGACGTGCCAGGGCATATAACAGCATTTACAGGATTGGATGCCTTGACGCATGCAATCGAAGCCTATGTTTCCAATAAGGCGACAGTATTCAGCGATATGTATGCTTTACGGGCTGTTGAGCTGATTGGCGCAAACCTGCAGCGTGCCTATCACGAGCCGGGTGACATCACAGCCAGGGGCAATATGCTGCTGGGCAGCTTCTATGCAGGGGTGGCCTTTTCGAATGCCTCCACCAACCTGGCACATGCTTTAGGACGTGCCCTGGGAGCAAGATTCCAGCTGTCCCATGGGCTGAGTGTCGCTTTGCTGCATCCATTCGTCGTAGCGTACAGCCTGGATTCCTGCAGGGAAAGATATGAACGGGTCGCACAGGCAATCGGGCTGGAGAAGGGGGAGGCGCTGGTCGGCTACCTTGATGGATTGAACGAAGAGTTTCATGTATGGGAAAGTGCAGCATCCATTGCTTCACATGATTTTGAAGGGGCGATTGATGAAATGACGCTGAATGCTCTGGGCGGGAACGGCATTTCAACGAATCGCCGCATACCGGATCAAGAAGATATAAAGGATATTTATAGAGCGCTGGCCAAACGGTTGCAAAAGGAAGGACAAACTAACGGGGTGTAAAGGGGAGAATGAGATGGTGGAAATGAGCGGCGGAGAAGTGGTAGCGAAAATGCTATCGATTGAAGGTGTGGACAATGTGTTCGGAATCATCGATGGCACGTATTTTGGGTTTTATTCGAATCTACGAAATTACGGAATCAAGCTGATATCGCCTCGGCATGAAACGAGTGCTGCCCATATGGCCGGTGCTTATGCCCGCGTGACGAACAGACTGGGGGTATGCATGGCGAGCAACGGGCCCGGGGTGGCCAATATCCTTCCGGGCCTTGTCGTGGAGCAGGCCGAGGGAAATCGTGTGCTGTGCATTACGAGCGCCCGTCGTACTGGCATCATGTATCCGGACCGTGGCGGCACATATCAATGCTTCGACCAGACGGGCACAATCAAGCAATTTGCCAAATGGAGTGAGGCGGTGCCTTCATTCGACCGCATCCCTGAAATGCTGCGCATGGCTCTCCGGAAGTGCTTTGAGGG
>JAZUQF010000276.1:0-3567 GCA_045605545.1 Lysinibacillus sp. | reverse complement strand
AAAATCAATCTACCACCAAGGCTACTACTTCAGCATTTATGAAAAGGAAGGCCTCCTGATCCACTATATCGAGGTGAAAAAGGGCGAGGCACCAGAAGACGTAAAAGCCGAATAGCAAGTCCTTTCAGGTTCTGTTTTTTCGCCGAACTTCATTTATAGCCAGATTATTTAGACGCCTCTTCATCACAACTGAAAACAGCCAGCATACTCCCCTTTTGGATAAACGGATGAGGAATCCACTTATCAGAGGGGAGTATTTTATTTGATGAATGTTTCTCCCTTGACAGCAGGCTGCAATAGGTTTTCGACTATGAAAGGAGAGCTTTCTTGCCGGGAATAAAAGGTTGATTACCACTTCCTTTTTCTGTATATTATTTATAACCTCATATAGATTCAGTGATTGAAAGTAGTAGAATCATACCTAAGTCAAACAGGCATGAACAGCTACTGCTACAATAAAAGTGGACTTTTTTGGTCAACGAGAGTGGTACCGCGGAAATGACTTCACCTCTTTTTAAGTTGGTGGAGTTTTTATTTTTTAAGGGGGGATGGTTGAAATGGATTTTCAAATTCGTAGGGCCTCATTGGAAGATGCCGAGGGGATTGCCAATGTGCACGTGGAGAGCTGGAGAACGACATATAGCGGCATTATGAAGGATTCCATCATTGCCGGGCTGGATGTCGGCAGGAAAACGGAGCTTTGGAAGAGTAACATAACACTAGAAGGAAATATCGTATTAGTCATCGTTAAAGGTGGAAAGATTATTGGATTTGCCTGTGGTTCAGAGGTAAAGGAAGGCGAGTACCCTGAGTATGATGGGGATGTTACATCCATTTATTTCCACAAGGAAGAACAGGGGAATGGCTATGGCAAGCGGCTTCTGGATGCTTTATTCGAGGGGTTCCACCAGGTGGGCTTCCGGAACGCCATTGTGAAGGTTCTTGATCAGAATGATAGCAGGTACTTTTATGAAAGGGTTGGAGCAAAGCTGCTCGACAGCCAGGAGGTACCACAATACGGTGAAGGGTTGAAGTTGTTGACCTATGCATGGGAGAGTCTTCAACCTTCTGTCCGAATAAGGAGCGCCGATGTTTTAGATTAGTTCATAATTCGTTCTTTCGGCAGCGCTCCGTACCTTAATTCCATAGTAAATCAGTCTGTTGCAGATAGGATCCTTTGTACCATATAATGGAATAGAATAATACACCCATTCTGGTACAACCACTGGGCGCATAAGGGGGAAGCGTCATGCTACAAGGAAAGACAGTATTGATTACAAGCGGTGGAACGATGGAAAAATGGGATGACGTCCGCGGCCATACGAATCTATCAAAAGGGACGATGGGCTGTCTGCTGGCGGAAGAGGCTTTTGAAGCAGGAGCTGAGGTCATCTATATGCACGGCTATTTTGCCAAGCTGCCGAAGCATGCCGAACATATGAAGGCTGTACGATTCGAGGGGATAGAAGACCTGGGCAGGAAGCTAAAAGACACTTTGGAAAACAGTCCAGTCGATGTCGTCATCATGGCGGTTGCAGGATCCGACTGGGTCATTGATAAAGTACTAGACCAATCGGGGCGGGAAATGACGGAGCGAGGTAAAATGCCGTCGGATGAGCCGCCAATCATCCATTTTAAGAAGGCGCCGAAACTGCTTGCTGAGATTAAGAAATGGGCACCGGGCACGACACTTGTCGGATTCAAGCTGGAAGCGACAGAGGATGTGGATTATTTGATTGGTCGCGCCAAGTTGAGAATGGAAACGTCTAATGCAGCGTTTATGATAGCCAATACATCCAAATCATTATATGGCAAGGAAGAGCCGCACTTTATCATTAGCCAAGACGGGCAGGTCATCAAAGTGAACGGCAAGGAACAAACGGCAAAAGAGCTAATGGAACTATTGGAGAATGAAAGCCTGTCTCGAAAAAGTGGTGCACCACTATGATATTAGAAGAAGCTGTCGAAACACTTGTCGCCAGCTTGAAGCAGGATGAGCTAGTGCAGGCAATCTTCCTGAAGGGTTCCATGAGAAGGAATGAGCATGATGAATACTCCGACATTGACCTTTATTGCCTTGTGGACAAGGAAGCCCTGGACGAGTTCCTCCCTAGGCGCCTGAACCACATCCGGTCATATAAGGAGCTGCTGTATTTTGATGATATCCATATCATTGCGCCGCAGATTTTAGCGGTATATGAAAACTTTGTCCACTTGGATTTGTTTACTGTGACAGAGGAGAGCTATATCGCAAAGGATTATTTAAGAGTTCTGTATGACCCAGATGGCAGACTTGCCCCGGTACTTCATCAGCATAATCTGGCGCTTGATGAATCAGACCTGCAGGACGCCTGGGAGGATACGGTTTGGTTTATGTATCAATACTACTTCAGCGCAAAACGCGGCAATGATTTATGGTCGATTCAAATGCTCAATCAGGTTATTAATCATTTCTCCAAATTGCTGCTGCATATCTATTGTCCGGAGCGTGCGCAACTTGGCATGAAGACACTGGAACGGTCGTTGCCTGCAGAGCCTCTGCAAAAGCTCGAATATATTTACCGACATTTGAACATAGAAGCGCATCAGGAGGCTGCCAGACAACTTATCGAATTCATCGATTATGAGGAAGCAATGATTGTTGGATTTGTCCCAGAGCCTGAAGCAATCCTGCCGCTATGGCAAGAGCTGAAAAAGAAATGGAATGAGGAGAGATAGCTTATGTTTTGTCTACACATAGATGAGGAATTATCGTTGGGTTTATTCGAAAATCGGCATGCCCGCGAGTTGGCCGAGCTTATCGATTCATCACGGCATCATTTACGCGAATGGCTGCCTTGGGTTGACTATTCGAAAACAACCGAGGATTCAGCGCAGTTTATCCAGCGTTCCTTAGAGCAGTTTGCAAGAAACGACGGCTTTCAACTAGCCATTCGCTATAATGGGAAAATTGCCGGCATCATCGGATTACACGGCATCAACTGGGCGAACCACTCTACATCAATCGGCTACTGGCTCGGTGAAGATTTCCAGGGCAATGGCCTCATGAAGCGCGCGTGTGCTACGGTAGTGGCATACTGCTTTGAGGAGCTCGGCCTTCACCGGATTGAGATCCGCGTTGCTACCGGAAATTTAAAGAGCCAGGCTATTCCTGAAAGGCTTGGGTTCCAGAAGGAAGGCTGTATACGGGAAAGCGAATGGCTTCATGACCATTTCGTAGACCACTATGTATACGGGATGTTGAAAAAAGAGTATTACGGGTAATGTGACGAATTCATTACTAGAAGCCATACAATACATGATGTATGCTCCCTTACTTGAGCAGTCCCCCCAACTTAAGATAAGGAAGCCGGTGAACAAATTGAGGAAGACCACTTTGTAAGCTGGGGAGTCTTCTCTTTTATGAAGACCATAGATGGACTGTCTGAGAAGTCCTTAGACGAAAAGAGGATATGCTTTGAGATGAAAAAGGCAGCCGCAAACCGGGCTGCCTTCTTTCTATTAGTTATTTAGCGGTAACATGTCAAAACGAAACGTACTTGCTTAATATCCGATCGACCGGACGAC
>JAZUQF010000275.1:0-3462 GCA_045605545.1 Lysinibacillus sp. | reverse complement strand
ACCCAGCTCCCCTGCCAGCCACTGCGTCAAGAAGAGTCGGTTTTCATTTTCGACGCGCTCATCAATGTATAGGTCGCGCAGTAGAAAATTCGATAGCGCGACAATGGTGCGGTCCAGGATGAGGGCATCGAATTCATTCAGTAGCCGCTCAGTCGTATAAATGTGGATCGTGCCGAACTTCTGCTTCAGCAGATGGATGTCACGGGACAATAAATGCTCGGCATTGCAGGCCTCCTGCAGCTCGTAGAAGATCTCCTGTCTGATATTCGGCAGAAAGACCGTTTCCTCGCCCTTCAGCTCGAACACGACCGACACCTGCAGATATTTCTGCAGGCGCATGAGCAGCTGGTCGTAGTTCGTGATAAACAGCGTCAGCTTATGCACCTCCTGGGCATACGTCTCCAACTGCTGCAGCATTTCATAGTGCTGGTTGATGAGCTGCCTATGGATATCTTGCGTAATTTCGATAAACGGCACTACATCGGGAAATACAATAACCGGCAGTTGCAGCTCTTCTGCTGCCTGCAGAACGCGCGGTGGAATCTGCTGGATGTGCTCCCCGAGCTCAATGCAAAGCGCTGCCGTATTGTAGGATGCGAGCTTTTCTAAGAAGTTGTTAATTTCATCCTCATCCTCGGCAAGGCGGATGCCCGTCGTCAAAATGAGCTCCTGCCCCTTCAGCAGATCATCAATCGCGAGCGTCTCCAAAATATGAATCCATTTGAACGTTCTGTGCAAATAGGATTCCCCCGCCACTATCTGCGCTGTTTGAAAATGCTTATGCGATAAGATTGATTGAACCGTTAATGCGAATTCAGTCATGAAGCAATTCCCCCGTCCTCTAGCGTGTTACAATAATCGTAAAATTTTTTCTGGAAAATAACAATCTATTTCTCAATTTTATGTATTTTTCATATTAACATGACGATGTCAGGCTTTAGAGGCAAAAAAGAGAGCCATCATCCAAAAAGATGATGCTCCCTTGCGGAAAATTATTCGACATCTACAGGCTTTTGCTCGATGATGACACCAGGCAGCCGCTTGCGCTGTTTGATTAAAAAAGCGATGTAGATGCAGGCGACGATGACACATGTAAATAAAATCTGTGAACGGAATGCATCGATGAAGAACATGGCCACCGTCAGGGCGATTAGTACCGCCATCGTAAAGTATGTCAGGTATGGGAAAAGCCACATTTTAATGACAAGTTTTTCAGGCGCTTCCTTCTCTATCTGTCGGCGCATGCGCAGTTGCGACAGCGCAATGATGAAATAAAGGATGAGCGCAATGGCACTTGATGAATTCAATAGGAATAAAAATACCTTATCCGGCGATACATAGCTCATAATCACCGCAATGTAGGAAAAGAACGTTGCGGCTAGTACAGCATTTGCAGGTGCACCGTTTTTATTGAGCTTCAAAAAGGCTTTCGGAGCATCTCCTTTTTCAGCCATCGCAAAGGCCATGCGGGATGTTGCGTACAACGCCGAGTTCAAGCATGACAGTACCGCCGTCAAAACGACGATGTTCATGATGGTAGCCGCTGCCGGAATGTTCAAGGAATCCAGGACCGCCACGTATGGGCTTGTCAAAATGCTCGATGACGACCATGGAAGGAGTGTCACGACGACCGCGATGGAGCCGACATAGAAAATCAGAATGCGCCACGTAATCGAGTTCGTCGCACGTGTGATGGATTTCAGTGGATCCTTTGATTCACCGGCCGCAATGGCTGCAATCTCCGTACCCATAAATGAGAAAATTACCGTCACGACACCCATGAGCACTGCGCCTAGCCCGTTCGGCAAGAAGCCGTCATGGACGAATAGATTACTGATGCCTGCCGAATGGAGGTCCGGTGCCAGGCCGAAAATGAAGAATGCGCCAAGTGCAAGGAACGCGATGATGCTGACCACCTTAACAAGCGCGAACCAATATTCGAATTCGCCGAATGCCTTAACGGAAACAAGGTTTGTCAGCGTCAACAGGACGGTGAACAACAAACTCAGCACCCATAACGGGATACCTTCATACCAATAATGGATGATTGCCGCCGCAGCTGTCGCTTCGATGGCGATGACGATGACCCAGAAGAACCAATACAGCCAGCCGATCATAAATCCTGCCAGTGGGCCGATTGCCTCGTGGGCATAGTGCGCAAACGAGCCGCTGTTCGGATTTACCGCGGCCATCTCGCCGAGCATCCGCATGACCAAAACTACGATGGTACCTGCTAGAATATAGGACACGATGGCACCCGGTCCCGCCATATGTATAACCGAGCCACTTCCCATAAAGAGACCCGCTCCAATCACACCGGCAATGGCAATCATGGTCATATGCCGCTGCTTCAAACCTGGCTGTAACTGCTGAGGTTGCTTTTCCATAAAATCACTTCCCTTTCACTTATTCTTCTATGTTACATAATATAACATCATAATCATTTGAGCAATGTGGACAAAGTGACAAACATCCGCCTCCCTCTCATGGACAAAATGGTAAAAATATGAGGAAATCTATCAGAAAACGCTTTCAAAACTGTCTTTAGAGTAGGGATTTTGGCACTCTGAATGATAACCTCTCAATTTACACGTCATGATTCATTACATAACACTCTTAAAAACCCTGCGTTTTAATAAACTTTGATATGCATCATAAGCAGAACGGCCAATCTTCAATAAGATACGGTTGCCTCGCTTTCATCTGCCCGGTCCTTACTACCTCTAACTTTCAATGTGGGATTCTATTAAACTTAGCACACAAAAGGAGATGAAGAACATTGACACGGTGTGAATTGTATCATAAGAAAATTTATACAAAATGTCAAATATGAATTTATTTTCTGTTTATTGTAGGAATTTCTATTCTAGAAGATGCAGGTCTATCTGAAATGCTACTTTATTAAAGTCTTCATCACAAAAAGAGGTAGCCGCCTACCTTGTGAATATAAATAATTTGCATCAAGCGTGTTGATTTACCTTTTAATGTTAATAGCATCTTGTAGAACGTGGATTTCCGCTACAGCCGGCTCGCTTTCCACGGGCATGGCCTCAGCCTCCTCGTCGCTCGTACCTCAGTGCTCCTGCCGCTTCGCTTTCGTCGCAAATAAATTTCCTGCGGGGTCTCCGGGCCAACAGGAGGTTGGTCACGAAGGCGTTGTCACACGATGTGACGGTTTTAGCCTTCGTTCCTTCTTTTCGTAGGAAGCTTTGCTCTGTAGCGAAAGGCGTAGCCGTCAGCTACACTCTCGCCGCTTCCCCTACAATCCACTAGTGTGTCGCTTTTTGTGAAGAGTTTATCTAGCAACCACGCTTCCTTTCATCCAATATTTAGATAATCGACAGATGTGAATTTGCATCTACTTCTATTTTATCAATCAACAAATCCCAGCCCGCTCCTCTCTCCATTTTCCAAACACCCCTCCCTGAAACTGGTCATTTTCTCTGGGCTTTAATATGGGAT
>JAZUQF010000274.1:0-1944 GCA_045605545.1 Lysinibacillus sp. | reverse complement strand
CGGCAAGAAAAAGGTGCTGCCTTATGACTTCGTCGAGCTGATTCATGGGAATGCCATGGAGCTGCCGTTTGAGGATAATACATTCGACTATGTAACAATTGGTTTTGGACTACGTAATGTGCCAGATTACATGCAGGTGCTGCGTGAAATGAACCGCGTATTGAAGCCGGGAGGGATGGCGGTCTGCCTGGAGACGTCCCAATCGGAAATTCCGGGATATCGCCAGCTGTTCCGCTTCTACTTCAAATACATCATGCCGATGTTCGGTAAGATGTTCGCGAAAAGCTACAAGGAATATGCATGGCTGTCGGAATCGGCGGATGATTTTCCGGGCATGAAGAAACTGGCGGCGATGTTCCGGGAGGCCGGTTTTGAAAAAGTGATATATAAAGGCTACAGCGGCGGGGCGGCGGCAATGCATATGGGCTTTAAAAAAGAAATTTAGCGGGAGAAGGTTTGTTTACGTGGAAAAGATGAAGTTGAAGTTGCTCTATGCTGATTTGAAGTCAGATATAGAAGTCATCGAAAAAGAATTAGAAACAGCGTTGAACTCGTCTTCACACTTGTTAAACGACGCCTCCCTCCACCTTCTGCAAGCGGGTGGAAAGCGGATACGGCCGGTTTTTGTATTGCTCAGCGCGAAAATGGGGCAATATGATATTGAACGTGTAAAGCATATCGCGGTCCCGCTTGAACTTATACATATGGCGTCACTTGTCCATGATGATGTCATAGACGATTCGGAAATGAGAAGAGGAGAGCGCACGGTGAAAGCGCAGTGGAACAATCGGGTGGCCATGTACACGGGCGACTTTATTTTTGCACGGGCGCTCGAATATGTTACGGCCATTGAGAATCCACGGGTCCACCAGATATTGGCGAGGACGATGGTTGAAATTTGCAACGGTGAAGTGATCCAGATTGAGGACAAGTTCCGACTGGATCAGAACATCAAGGATTACTTCCGCCGCATCAAACGAAAAACGGCCCTTCTCATTGAATCGAGCTGTGAGCTTGGGGCGCTTGTCGGAGAGGTGGACAAGGAAAATGTGCGCCGTTTGAAACGCTACGGCTATTTCGTCGGCATGAGTTTTCAGATTGTTGATGACATTCTGGATTTTACAGCTACGGACAAGGAGCTTGGAAAGCCTGCTGGGAGCGATCTGCTGCAGGGGAACATCACGCTCCCAGCGCTGCTGTTGAAGGATGACCCTCAAGTACGTCCATATATTGATAAGGCGATAGAGGGAACATTGACCGAAGAGGAGCGGAAGGACATGCTGAAGATCGTCCGCAAGTCTAAGGCGATTCAGGATGCGGCGCGTATCAGTAATAAATATCTGCAAAAGGCCTTAAAGGAAGTAGAGGCACTGCCTCCGCATCCGATGAAGAAGAAATTGCGTGATATTGCACTATTTATGGGTAAGAGGAAATTCTAACTAATTCTTGCACCGGTAATGTTATTTTGGTAAGATTTATCGGTAGGGGATAAAACCTGTATCCAATTTGAAGGAGT
The DNA here is from genome assembly GCA_045605545.1 of Lysinibacillus sp. Lineage (GTDB taxonomy): Bacteria > Bacillota > Bacilli > Bacillales_A > Planococcaceae > Lysinibacillus_B. Next base: position 428 of record JAZUQF010000274.1, on the reverse strand, counting down.
GTTAAAATAATGGCTATCGAAAAAACTTTTCTAATGGTTAAGCCAGACGGCGTTGAGCGTCAAGTAATCGGTGACATCATGGACCGTTTCGAGCGTCGCGGTTTCACATTACGCGGAGCTAAATTAATGAATGTATCACGTGAATTAGCAGAAGAGCACTATGCAGAGCACAGCGAGCGTCCATTCTTCGGTGAATTAGTAGACTTCATCACTTCAGGTCCTGTATTCGCCATGGTATGGGAAGGCGAATCTGTCATCTCTCTAGCTCGTATCATGATCGGCGCTACTAAGCCATCTGAATCCCAACCAGGTACAATCCGCGGCGACTATGCGGTAACTGTATCTCACAACGTAATCCACGGTTCTGATTCTGCTGCTTCTGCAGAGCGCGAAATCGGCCTTTGGTTCGGCGGAGAGCTAGTTTAATT
>JAZUQF010000273.1:0-11434 GCA_045605545.1 Lysinibacillus sp. | reverse complement strand
GCCTCATGCGCTCCCGCGACCCGCAGGAAGTCATCCGCCAGGCACAGCAGCTGGTCGATGCAGGCTATCTTGAAATCGTCCTGACGGGCATCCATACAGGCGGCTACGGCCAGGATTTCAAAGACTATAACCTAGCCCAGTTGCTGCGTGATTTAGAATCACAAGTAAAAGGGTTAAAACGTCTTCGCATTTCTTCGATTGAAGCGTCGCAGTTGACGGACGAAGTGATTGAGGTGCTGCAGAATTCCAAGATTGTCGTCAATCATCTACACATCCCGATTCAATCCGGTTCCGATACAGTGCTAAAACGTATGCGCCGGAAATATACGATGGACTTCTTCTCCGAGCGTCTGCGCAAGCTGGAGGAGGCATTGCCGGATCTGGCAGTGACATCTGACGTAATTGTCGGCTTCCCAGGTGAGACGGAAGAGGAATTCATGGAAACGTATAACTTCATCCGCGACCACAAATTCTCTGAGCTTCATGTGTTCCCATTCTCCAAGCGGACAGGTACGCCTGCTGCGCGTATGGAAGACCAGGTGGATGAAGAAATCAAGAACGAGCGTGTTCACCGTCTTATTGCATTGAATGATCAATTGGCGAAGGAATATGCATCCCGCTTCGAGGGTGAAGTGCTGGAAGTCATTCCAGAAGAGCGCTTCAAGGACTCAGACAATGACAATCTATATGTCGGCTACACTGCAAACTACCTGAAAGTAGTGTTCGAAGCGACGGAAGACATGGTTGGCAAACTTGTGAAGGTGAAAATTACAAAAGCAGGATATCCGTACAATGAAGGGCAATTTGTGCGTGTACTGGATACTGTAGAGGCCTAAAAATAAGCCGCTTCCCTAGGACTGACCGGGGAGGCGGCTTTTTTCATCATAACTCAACATAAATAATAGAGTAGTCTGTCTTTTTTGTGTCTTTCCCGTTTGATGGTATGATATAGTTGTACGTACATCTATGATATAAAGGAGTAATTGACCATGACGCAAAACTATGCTGCAATGATCGACCACACACTTTTGAAAGCGGATGCAACTCGTCCACAAATTGAAAAGCTTTGTGAAGAGGCGAAAAAATATGTATTTGCTTCTGTGTGTGTAAACCCGACATGGGTAAAATACAGTGCGGAGCTATTAGCTGGTACGGATGTTAAGGTGTGTACAGTAATCGGCTTCCCATTAGGAGCCTCCACATCGGCTGTAAAAGCATTCGAAACGAAGGATGCCATCGCTAACGGTGCTGGCGAAATCGATATGGTCATCAATATTGGTGCGCTGAAAAACGGCGAATATGATATCGTCCGCGACGATATCAAGGCGGTGGTGGACGCTGCAAACGGTACATTGGTGAAGGTCATCATCGAAACATGCCTGCTTACTGATGAAGAAAAAGTGAAAGCTTGCGAATTATCGGTGGAAGCTGGTGCAGATTTCGTCAAGACTTCAACAGGCTTCTCGACAGGCGGAGCGACTGCAGAGGATATCGCATTGATGCGCAAGACAGTAGGACCTGACCTTGGCGTAAAGGCTTCCGGCGGTGTGCGCAACCTGGAAGATATGAAGAATATGATCGACAACGGGGCCACTCGTATCGGGGCAAGCTCCGGTGTTGCTATCATGGAAGGATTAACTTCTCAATCTGACTATTAATTATGATAGTTTTTGTTGACTAATCGAAAACCTTGCGTTATAATTCTTTAGTACACATTAACTTATACAGTTAATGAGTATTGACGTGTGTTCGGAGGGAGGGAAAGAGAGATGTCAAAAACTGTCGTTCGCAAAAACGAATCGCTTGAAGATGCTCTTCGCCGCTTCAAACGTACTGTATCCAAAAGTGGTACAATTCAAGAAGTTAGAAAGCGCGAGTTCTACGAAAAACCTAGCGTAAAACGTAAAAAGAAATCAGAAGCTGCACGTAAACGTAAGTGGTAATTTTCCCGGTAAAATCCCTACGTTCATAACACGCAATTCGAGATTTAACTGAGCAGACAAAATGATATGCCCCGAAGCTACTAGTTGGCTTCGGGGTATTTGCGTTGCAGGTATGTTTTCCAATTAAAAACCGGCCCTGCCTAGATGGCGGGGCCGGTGCATATCAGGCGCTTAGAGCTCGCGCGCCATGGTCGTGACGACGTTGTCGATCGCCCATACCTTTGAAGATTTGTTGAAGTGCGACATGACGCTGAAGATGTACCATTTACCGCTCTGTCCACGTACATAGCCTGACAGTGCATTCGTGCCGACAATGGTACCCGTCTTCGCAAGTACCCGTCCCTTCGTCAAGGAGGAAGTCAGACGGTGCTGCAGGGTGCCTCCCATCATATGCGGGGAAGTGCCAGCAGTTGGAAGTGAGTTTAGGAATGACTTGTAATATGGCTTTTTCGTCACTTGATAGAGCATCATCGACAATTCGTTTGCCGGTACCCGATTTTGGATGGAAAGGCCGGAGCCGTCCGTCAGAATGATTTTGGAAGTATCCATACTCATGGAGGCCATATATTCACGTATTGCCTGCATGCCTGCCTCTGAGCTTCCTACATTTTTAACTTTTTTCCCGATTGTTTTTACGAGAATATCGGCAATACTGTTATTGCTAATTTTCATGAATGGAACCATGATTTCCTTTAGTGGCCTTGATTGCTTTGTGCCCAGCGATATAGCCCTGGCAGGTGTCTTACCGTATGTCATCTTGTTGTTTATGAACTTGATGCCCTGTTGTTGGAGCACCGTTTTGAAGGAGGCAATCGTGCTTAAGGTAGGATTGAACATCGGTATATAATCCTGCTTTGTCCTACCTGCAGGAATCGTACCGGAGATGATGATTCGATTCGAATTTTCCTGGCGCTTGATCGTCAGTGTGTTGGAGCTGCCTGTCCGGGCATTGTTGACGATGACCATTCCGCTTGCATTAGGCAGGGCAGTGATGGATGGCGCCTTTCCGCTAGAAGTCCCTCTTGCTTTGATGATGATGGCGCCTGCGTTATAATAGTGGTCAGCCGACAGCGTCAGCGCAGAAATCGGTGCTTTCCAGTAGTCCTGGTAATGCGACCAGTTCGCCGATGTCAGGCCAGGAGCCTTGCGGTCGCCGCTGAACCATGTATCATCGGCGTATAGGCTTCCGCTGATTGTCGTAATGCCTTTTTTCTTCAAGGTGTTTGCGAATGTGACGAAATCTGCATATTGCAGGGTGGGGTCGCCTTCACCGCGCAGATACAGGTCGCCATGCAATGTCTTGTTTGCAATGGTGCCCGTATGTAGCATCTGCGTTTTAAAACGGTAGTTCTCGCCTAAATAGTCAAGAGCGGCGGCGCCGGTAATCATTTTTGTGTTCGATGCCGGTTTGATGCCTGTGTTTGAATTGTAGCTGTACACGACCTCCCCTGTTGAAAAATCACGGATGACAATACTGGCCGTCGTATCGCCGAAATTACTTTGTACGACGCGGTTGATTGTATTGTTTGCCTGCGCGGGCAGTACCGCTGTGGAAAAAATCAGGGCAAGCAATGTGAGTGTGGAAACTAGTTTTTTCATTTTACTATCCCTCCTTTTTTTTCATTGTAATGAAATTGTTGGATGCCTGGAATCATAAAACTGAAAATTTAATATATTTGAAATAATCTTAACGTTATGTATGATGAAAATGAAGGAAATTGAAATAAAGTGAAACAAAATGCTTTTTCATCCGTATAACAAGTAGGAGTCTATAAAGAAAGGGGGATGTTGATGAAGCAGAGAAGGATATTTACGTGGCTTGTTTTGATGACGCTTTCATTTGTTCTCCTGATTCCGACGATTTATGCCGATTCAGCAAAGGTCTTCCATGTGCCGGTGGAGCAGAATGTGGAAAAAGGACTGCTTTCCTTTTTAGAGCGCGCTGTAGAGGAGGCGGAACAGCAAAATGCCGAGGCAATCATACTCGATATACATACTCCGGGTGGCTTCGTCGATGCGGCAGAAGAGATTGGGAAGCTGCTCGATGCGACGGAACTGCGGATTATTGCGTATATCAACTCCAAGGCGCATTCTGCTGGCGCCTTCATCGCCCTCCATGCAGATGAAATCTACATGACGCAAAATGCGACAATCGGGGCTGCGGGAGTCGTTGATGGAGAAGGCAAGGCGGCCGACAAAAAAGCGGAAAGTGCCTGGCTTGCGGCAATGGAAGCAGTTGCGGTTTCTTCCGGAAAGGACCCGCGCTATGCACTAGCAATGGCGGACCCATCAATCGACGTGTCGGAGTATGGGGCGCCTAAAGGGAAATTTCTGACCTTGACGGCCAATGGAGCGCTGGAGGTCGGTTATTCGAACGGTACGGCCAATTCCCTTGAGGAAGTACTGGCCAAGGCGGGCCTGGAAGGTGCCGAGGTGGTGTCGGTGGAACCGACGTTTTTTGAGAACATCGCCCGCATCGTGACCAATCCGATCGTCGTACCAATCCTGCTGTCGATTGCCAGCCTCGGACTGGTAATGGAACTCTATTCACCGGGATTCGGCGTTCCGGGAACGATGTCTCTCGCTGCATTCGGGCTCTTCTTCTTCGGGCATACGATTGCTGGCTTTGCGGGATATGAATCGATTCTGCTGTTTGTCATCGGTGTTATTTTTGTCATATTGGAATTCTTTGTCCCGGGGGGCATAGTCGGCATACTAGGGGGGGCGATGATCATCATCAGTCTTTTATTTGCAGGCGCAAGTGTGACACATATGGCGTATTCAATCATTATTGCAATGTTCATTGCAGTGATAGGAATGGTGATTCTTATGAAGTTCTTCGGCAAGAAGATGCATGTATTCAATAAGCTCGTACTCCGGGATGCCACAACGACGGAGGAGGGCTATGTATCCAACATGAACCGCATCGACCTCATCGGCCGCATAGGAGAGGCGGTGACGCCGTTTCGTCCGGCAGGTGTCGTCCTGATAGACAAGGAACGGATTGATGCGGTGTCAGAAGGCAGCTTTATCAACAAAGGCAGCCAGGTGGAAGTAATCAAGGTAGAAGGCTCGCGCATCGTCGTGCGTGAAATTTTAAAGAAAACGGAGGAATAGAACATGATTATTGATGGAGCAACAATCGGCTTAATCGCCCTTATAGTAGGTGCGTTCATCGTGCTCGCGGTATTCTTTACGCTTGTACCGGTTGCACTGTGGATTAGCGCATTGGCAGCGGGTGTCCGTGTAAGCATCTTTACGTTAATTGGGATGAGACTGCGCCGGGTAATTCCATCGCGTATCGTCAATCCGTTGATCAAGGCGCATAAGGCAGGGTTAGATGTATCAATCAACCAATTGGAATCCCACTATTTGGCGGGCGGTAATGTGGACCGCGTGGTGAATGCACTGATTGCCGCACACCGTGCCAATATCGAATTATCTTTTGAACGTGGCGCTGCAATCGACCTTGCAGGGCGTGATGTACTAGAAGCGGTGCAAATGTCAGTAAACCCGAAAGTGATTGAAACGCCGTTCATCGCCGGTGTAGCAATCAACGGGATTGAAGTGAAAGCCAAGGCGCGTATTACAGTACGTGCAAACCTTGACCGTTTAGTCGGTGGTGCCGGTGAAGATACAATCATCGCGCGTGTTGGTGAGGGAATTGTCTCAACGATTGGTTCCTCTATATCCCATTCAAAGGTTTTGGAGAACCCGGACATGATTTCTCAGACGGTCCTTTCAAAAGGACTGGATTCAGGTACGGCATTCGAGATTTTATCCATTGATATCGCGGATGTGGACGTCGGCAAGAACATTGGTGCGGAGCTGCAGATCGAGCAGGCGCAGGCCGATAAGAACATCGCGCAGGCGAAAGCGGAAGAACGCCGTGCAATGGCCGTGGCAAATGAGCAGGAAATGGTTGCCAAAGTGCAGGAAATGAAGGCAAAAGTAGTAGAAGCGGAGGCGGAAGTTCCAATGGCGATGGCAGAAGCACTGCGCAACGGCAACTTAGGCATCATGGATTATATGAACTATCAAAACATCCAGGCGGATACATCCATGCGCGATTCCATTGCGAAGGTGTCCAAGGACAATAAACTGGATAAAGGCGAAAAATAATCGAGGAAGGGGGTGAATGCTAAATGGAAGGGTTACTTATCATGATTGTCATGTTTATACTCAGTACAATGTTCACAAAGGATAAAAATAAGCAAAAAGAGACAAAGCAGATGCCCCCATTTAGTAATCAGCGTAGCCCTCGTGAAATCACACGTGAAGAACCGCGTCCGGAAAGGCCGAAAGTACGTTCACTCGATGATTTTGCCCAGGAAGTGTTTGGGCAATTGAGGGAAAAGGCGGAGCCGGCGCAAGCTGCCCGTGAAAAAGTGGAAGAACCGGTTGCCGAACCAATTAGGGAGGCAATCAGGGGAGACCGGAAATCGACGCGCCCGGAACTCGGAGCATCAAGGCCGATTGTACAAAGGGCGAAGAAAGAATCCTTCGTCGTCGTGCCGCAGACGAGGGAGCAGCTTGTGCAGGCTGTAATCACCTCTGAAATTTTAGGACCGCCAAAAGCGAAGAAACGTAGATAATACACCCCCCCTTTTTTGCATACACTGTAAGAAAGGGGGCTTTCTTTGAAATCATTTATGCAATTGGACGATGTGCTGGAATGGATCCAGTTCCGTCAGATTCGTTGGAATGGGCTATATGATGTACGGCAGGTGGCACCGAATGTATTCAGCTGCTCTTTGGGCAAGTTTCATTTGACGTTGGAAGGGGAAGGGATACTCGTCCAATACCTGGCCGAGGGCGGCTTTTTATTGAGTGCCGAAGCAATCAACAAAATCAAGATAGAAGAGCATGTGATGTAATGGACCGCCGAAAAGTGATTGTGTCGCTGAAGCCAGGGCCGCGTGCAGACCGCTTGTTTCACCGTTTACATAAAGAGCGCATCGTCATAAAACAGGTCCGCTTTTCAGAAGATGAAATGACATTTGAAATAATGAGAGACAACCTGCCAGCTTTGCGTCGTGCGAGAAGATTCGCCGGGGTGCGAGTCAAGCTCCATTATGAGGATACGGATTCCGTCCTGCAGATTACGATGAAGACCATTGTCGGTCTTCTTTTATTAATCGCTATACCGATGATCTGCACCCAGTTTGTCTGGCGTGTCCATATAACGGGCGCGACCCCGGAGCTTGCCCAGAAGGCCGAACAGTTTATTGCTAGTGAAATAGGTGTATCCATCCCGTTGGCCAAGAAATCGCTGCCTACGGATTATGAGCTCCGCCAGCAGCTGATGGCGAAATTCCCTGAGCTTTCATGGGTGCACTTCATGAAAAGCGGCGGAGATATCACCATATCGCTGCAGTTGGCGCCAAAAACGGAAGTGAAAAAGAAGTCGGATGAACCGATGCATCTGATGGCCAGCAATAGCGGCGTCGTTACCCACTATTTCCTTACCAGTGGTGTGAGGCTTGTGGACGCGAATACAACCGTCTATAAAGGGGATGCGCTTGTATCAGGTATTTTAGATGCAGGGGACAAGCAGGTGGTCGTCGGAGCTGAGGGAGAGGTATATGCCGATTATTGGCTTGAGACCGCGTTTACGCTGGATAGGAAGGCGATATACTACACACCGACCGAGCCTGAATGGAAGTTGACAGACAATCAGGAGAAAACGTACATTGATGAAATTGGCCTTCCATCGTGGTTGAAACGGTATATTCGGATCGTGAAAGAGCAAGGCTATCAAAAAAAGGAGCAAATTTTGAATGAAGAAGATCTGGAGACGATCATTCGACCGTTACTCCATAAAAAAATCCTGCAGAGCCTTCCGCCCAAAACAACCATCAAATCCGAAAAAATTTTACAGGTTACATTTGATGATGATACAGTAAAGGGGCAAGTCCTTTTTTTGGTAAATGAAAACATTGCAACACCATATCCTATTTTTCAAGGAGAATGATTTATGTCAGATAAAATGTCAGAACTTTTGGTTGACAATCCGAATGAAGCGGTCATGCTACTGGGAATGTCGGATGCAAATGTAAAATTAATTGAAGAAACATTTGAAGTGCAAATCATCACCCGCGGGGGCAACATCCAGATTGCGGGTGAGAATGATGATAAAAAGGAATGTGCGACAGCAGTGTTGCGTGGTCTGCTGCAGGTAATCCGCAAAGGCATCAATATTGATCAAAGGGATGTAGCGACAGCCATTGAAATGGCCGGCAAAGGGACGATTGAGTACTTTGCAGAGCTTTATGATGAAGAGGTCGCCCGCAATGCTAAAGGGAAGGCGATTCGTGCCAAGACGATTGGCCAGCGTGAGTACATCAAGGCAATCCGCCATAAGGACCTGGTATTCGGGATTGGTCCTGCAGGTACGGGGAAAACGTATCTGGCGGTCGTCATGGCCACACAGGCGTTGAAAAATGGACTGGTGAAGCGCATCATCCTGACGCGTCCTGCCGTAGAAGCAGGGGAGTCTCTTGGGTTCCTGCCGGGAGACCTGAAGGAAAAGGTCGACCCATATCTCCGTCCGTTATATGATGCATTGCACGATATTTACGGCCTGGAGCAGACGCAGCGCCTCATCGAACGCGGTACAATCGAAATTGCGCCACTTGCCTACATGCGCGGGCGGACGCTGGACGATGCCTTTGTCATCCTGGACGAGGCGCAGAACACGACGCACCAGCAGATGAAGATGTTCTTGACACGTCTTGGCTTCGGTTCCAAAATGGTCATTACAGGCGACAAAACGCAGATCGACCTGCCGAAAAACCAAGAATCCGGGCTCATCATCGCCGAACGTACACTGAAATATGTAAAAGACATCCATTTCCAAATCCTCGAGCAAGGCGACGTAGTACGACATCCGTTGGTAGCGAAAGTAATCCAAGCGTATGCCGAGCAGGAACTATAGCACTTTCCCTCTGCACCGAAGGCGAAGCGGCAGATGCAAGGTGACGTAGTACGACATCCATTGGTAGCAAAAGTAATCCGGGCGTACGCTGAGCAGGAACTATAATTAAGGAAAAAAGCAAAATCCTAGACGGGTTTTGCTTTTTTTTGTGAAATCCGGTGGAGAAATTGGTAGAATAGAGGAAGGTGTAACAGGAGGTGCTGAATGGAGAAGCAGCTGAAGCGTTTTTTAGGCTTGATAGGTTTTCGTTCGTTCTTAGCCATCGTGCTAATCATAACGGCATTGCTTCAATTTGGATTAATGCTGGATAGTGTACGTGGCGTTACATATGATGTATCAATGGGGAGTCTGGCGCCGGAGACCATCCGCGCGGCAAAAACGGTTGAAGATACGGAAAAAACGGAAATGGAACGTACAAACGCTGAACAGGCAACGGCTCCCGTTTATGACTTCCATCAGGAAATAGCAGAGCAGAAGGCGGCACTTCTTACATTGCTGTTCGATTTGACGATTGAGACACAGAAAGAGTTGGAGGAGCAAGAGGGTCTGACGCAGGTTGAGAAGCTGGAAGTGCTGAAAGGGAAGCTGCAAACCGTTACAGATAAACAGGACAGCCTGTCACTGACGGATGATGAAATGCGGGCGTTATTGAACGCTTCGGAAAGACAGCTTGAAGAAGCCGGAAAGACACTCGTTCGACTTACAGAAGCAGTGCTTTCCGAAAGTATACGAAAGGAAAATTTGCCGGCTGCACGAACAAATATGGAGTCCTTGATTCGTTCTTCTGGGATTGTCAATTCACTGCTGTCGACGGCCATTACGCTGGGGCGTAATTCCATGGTAGAGACGGAGACGCTGAATGAAGAAAAGACGGCTATCGCGAAGCAGCAGGCCCGGGATGCCGTAGAGCCTACGAAGATTCTGCAAGGACAGATCATTGTGCTGGAAGGGGAAATAGTAGATAGGGAAAAGTACCGACAGCTTGAATTGCTGGGATTGATCGACAGCCAGGCTTCTTTTAAGCCGATCGGTGGCGTGATGATCCTTATTTTCCTGCAGATGCTCTTTCTTTTTGTACTATTCGATCGGTATAAAAGTAGTTTGAGAGAGAAAAGTAACAATTTACTAGTGAGTGTCATTGTCTATTTGAGTGCCATCGTCCTTATGAAGCTGGTCAGCCTTATTTCAGATCATTTTGATGTAGTCCTCGGGTTTATTTTCCCTACGGCTATGGCTACAATGCTCATAAGGCTTTTGGTGGATGAGCGTGTGGCTGCTTTGGTGACGTTGTTGATTGCGTCCTCTGCAGGTATTATATTCCAAGGCAACTATGCGGCTGTCCTGCAGATGGATATCGCGCTCTATATTTTGTTCGGTGGGTTTGCCTCCTTGTTCTTCATGAGGAGTGTGGAAAAGCGCTCGCATATTTTGCGTGCAAGCGCCGTTGTAACAGGCATCAACCTTTTGTTCATCGCATTTTATCTGCTTATGACACAATCGGATTACGGATTGGCTGAAGTCACGTTCTATATAGGGGCGGGCATCGTCTCAGGCCTTTTATCAGGCGCGCTGACGATGGGGCTGCTGCCGTTCTTCGAATCGATGTTCGGGATCTTGTCGACGATGAGGCTGATTGAGCTTTCGAATCCGAACCATCCATTGCTGAAGAAAATTTTGACGGAAACGCCTGGGACATATCATCATAGTGTGATGGTCGCCAATCTAGCGGAAGCGGCATGTGAGGCGATTGGTGCGGATGGGCTGCTGGCACGGGTCGGCTCTTATTACCATGATGTCGGCAAGACGCGCAGGCCTGCCTTTTTCATTGAAAATCAGATGGGCATCAATCCGCACGACGCCTTGCAGCCGGAATCCAGTTCAGACATCATCATCGCCCATACAACGGACGGTGCGGAGCTGCTCCGGAAATATAAAATGCCGGAGGAAATCATCGATATCGCCCTGCAGCATCATGGGACGAGCCTGTTGAAGTTCTTCTATCATAAGGCAAAGGAAGAGGAGAACCAGGTGAATGAAGCCGATTTCCGCTATCCGGGACCCAAGCCGCAGACAAGGGAGGCGGCGGTCATCAGCATTGCCGACAGTGTAGAGGCCGCGGTGCGCTCGATGAAGGAGCCGAATTCGGAGAAGATACAAAGGCTCATCCAGGCGATCATCCAGGACCGTGTACAGGATGACCAATTCGATGAATGTGACATATCGCTGAAGGAATTGAAGATCATCGAAGATAAATTATGTGAGACGCTGAATGGTATTTTCCATTCACGCATCGAATATCCAAAAGAGAAGCAGGAGGCATTATGATATTAAATATCGATTTTCTAGATGAGACAAATGAAGTGAAGGAGGAGCATATCGCCCTTGTCGAGAAGCTTCTCCAGCATGCTGCAAAGGTGGAAGGAATTGAAGAGGGGTCTGAAGTTTCCATCACGTTCGTGACGAATGAGGTAATCCACCAGATTAATCGGGAATACCGGGACAAGGACCAACCGACGGATGTCATCTCCTTTGCTTTGGAAGAGATGGGGGAAGG
>JAZUQF010000272.1:0-2049 GCA_045605545.1 Lysinibacillus sp. | reverse complement strand
TTCATAATGGACGTACATAATGCATGATGTTGAAACGTGTTTGTATCGTTATAAAGATAGTTTAATAGTATTAAAATGAGCCTTCTTTGTAAAGCAAGCGGCTCATTTATAAAGCCAGTTATTTCAACTTCGTAGCAATTTTTGTCCTTTTTTATGACTAAACGGTCAAAAGCCTTCCGGGCAAGCCCCTTCAAATATGCCTCATCCTGTGCGAGCTGCAGAGAGAACTGAACGGCATGCTGTGCAATGGAGTCGTTTTCTTTCTTCAAAAGGGGGACGATATGGTGCCGAAACCTATTGCGTGTATAATAATCCTCCTCGTTACTTGCATCTTCCCTGTAATCCACGCCGCCTTTTTTTAAATATTCCCTTATCTCATCCTTTGTAACCGTTAAAAATGGACGAATTACGCAGCCCTCTCCAAAACTTCGCCTTGTGTGGATGCCAATCATGCTCGCTATGCTGCCCGCCTTGGTTAAAGCCATCAGAACAGATTCCAGCTGGTCATCCGCATGGTGCGCCGTAACGAGTATACGGATGTCCTGCGCCTTCATGATGGACTCAAAATAGGCATATCGCTCCCGTCGACAGACCGCCTGGGAATTCCCACCGTGTTCCTCCAGGATGGCAGGAATCGGGATGGCGGTGCTAAAGCAGGGAATGCCCCGGTCCGCGCAGAACCGCTCCACGAATTTCCGGTCTCCCGCCGACTGCTCCCCTCGCAGCATATGATCTACGTGCGCCACAAACAGCTCGATATGTAATACTTCCTTATACTGGTCAAAAAAATGGAGAAGCGCCATTGAATCGACGCCTCCCGAACAAGCGATGAGGAGCCGGTCCCCCTTGTTTATCAATTGTTCATCCTTGATAAACGCCAGTACCTTTTTTTCGAATACCCTCATCTTCTTCACCTTCTCACACTAGATTTAACACCGACCACTCAGGGTTGATGTGCTTTATTTTACAGGCGATGACCGTACAATCATCGTCTATCTCAAACATACGCTTATACTGCCCCATTACATCGTACAATAACACATCTGCCGACAGATGTTGTTTATTTTTTTGTTTTAGCAGCTTCAAAAAGGTCTTTTCCTGCTCATGCCAGTCGTTCGTTCCTTCAAAAAGGCCATCCGAGGCCATGATGATGACATCATCCCCCCTCAGCCGAAGCGATTCCGTTTCAATGGAGAAGGTCGGCATCATGCCTACGGGTGCTGTATTGCCCTCAATTTTCAGGACGTCTCTTCCACGCAGTATATACGTCGCTATGCCTCCCGCCTTCCATGACCAAAGCGAGCCATGCTGAAGGTCGACCAGCGCAAAATCAATCGTAGCATAGATATCACGGTCGCGCTTCAGGGACATTACGTAGTGAATTGTATGCATACCCGTCTCTGGATCCATATTATACGTCAGGCATTCTCGCAGCATCCGAATGAGGGTATCGCTCTCTTTCCTGGCACGGCGGTCCTGGCCCATCCCATCGGACAACATGACGGCCATCAGACCTTCATGAATCGGGAACAGTGCATGCGCATCCCCCGACGTCTGGAATTTCGCCTGGCTATAGACCCCCTGCTCCATTGTAAAGCGGACAGAAGATTTTACACGTACCTCTACATAGGGGAACGGGGCCTCCTTATATTCGATGCGGTCCACATAGAACGGTTCCGAAAAGCGCTCATAAAGAATGGGGAGCAATACCCGTTCGCTGAGTTCGGTTGCCTGTTCGATCCGTCCAACCGTAACGGCACAGACGATGTGCCGTCTCCCCACTTCATTTGATAGGATATCGACCTGGAAGCAATTCAGCTGTGCACTTTGAAGCTGGTCCAGCAATTCATTTTCCATCGATTGGAACGATACCGGTTCCCCCTGCATCTGTTGCAGCAAGCCATTCAGATGATGGCTTACATCCTGAAGCTGCAGCGCAATCATTTTCTTGCCATGGAAAAGTTGGTTATTCATCTGTTCATTGTACAGTACCCGTTCAAGTTCCTGAAGCAGCTTAGAAGACTTGATGCATTTCATTTTAATCAGTTC
>JAZUQF010000271.1:0-2016 GCA_045605545.1 Lysinibacillus sp. | reverse complement strand
GAAGAAAGTATCGCGTATTGGGATGATGACGAGTACTATTTTGTGAATGACAGCCTTGCGCCATTAATAGATGAGATTTGCCATATGACATTTTACCCGATGTCACATTGTGGTGGCGTATTCATTTGCAAGCACAATGTGAACAGTTTTAAATAATTGTAGCTCCGTAATAAAAATAGTGGGTAAATCAAACCTCGGTGTTAGTATTGTCCATCGAGGTTTTTTCAGATTAGTAAAGTAACTTTAAGGGAATGGAAAGCGATGTAGGGTTCTCAAAAAATATGGAGCTTTTGAGCTTTCTCATTGATTAGAGGGATGTTTATACCTCTAGGAGAGTTGCTAAAGAATACAAAACGTAAGGTGGTAATTTACAATGAAACAATTCCAGACACGACGTACAGGACATGGTATCGACCCAATCTATCTACAGCGCTGGTCGCCGCGCTCCTATCAGGAAAAGGAGGTGCCGGAGGAAGTGCTGATGCGTCTTTTTGAAGCGGCTCGCTGGGCACCTTCCGCGAATAACCGTCAGCCTTGGCGCTTCATCCTGGCACGCAGGCAAGAAGACAAAGAGCGGTTTTATTCATTTATAAATGAGCGTAACCGCCTATGGTGTAAAAAGGCGCCAGTATTGGCGATGCTCATCTCCGATACGGAATTCCCCGTCAGTCCGTTCGACAGCGGGACAGCTTGGGGCTATCTGTCCCTGCAGGCAGTACGTGAAGGCCTGATTACCCATGCAATCGGCGGCTTTGACAAGCAGAAGGCAACAGAAGTGCTCGGTATTCCGGACAGCTTCGAGCCGCGCATCATCATCGCAATCGGCTACCAAGGAGAAATAGAGGCGCTGCCGGAGGACTTCCAAGCACGGGAACAACCGTCAGACCGCCGCCCGTTGGAAGAAACGATTATGGAAGGGAAATTCAAATAAGTTCATTGGATTCCTCTTATAGTCCGCTCGGTCAGGACGTTGAAGGGGGAATTATAAAGGCTCCGTTCTACCTCGGTTGAACGGAGCCTTTTCGTGCTTTTCTTTATACATATTATACCACAAAGCAATTGGAAATATCAGTCTTTTATTTGCTTGCTCAGCGCTTTATGATTAGCGATACAGAGCAGAAGGGGGTATGGGATGGAGATTTACAATTTTAAAAAGACGTGTGGAAAAAGGATTACCCATTATAGTTCAAATTTTGTCATGACAAAAATCCTGCAGACGAGCGAAGCGGCGAGCATAGGTGTCATGTATTTGGAGGAAAACGAAATAGTCGGCTATCATCAGGCAATGACACCGCAGTTATTATTGATTGTAAGCGGAACAGGATTTGTCAGCGTCGACCAGAAAGAATATGTCCAGGTTGAAGAAGGGGACGCGATTTTCTGGCAGCAGGGCGAGTGGCATGAGACGAAAACGGAGATAGGCATGAAGGCGGTTGTGATTGAGGGAAATGAAATAAATCCTTCTTTATTACTGTCATAACCGATACACCCCATTCAAAAAGAAGAAAGGAATTAGGATAATGCATCAGTTTGTTTATCATATGGTCCCCACGGAAATGATTGGTGAGAAGCTGATTCCGTTGAATTCATTAGGGAAAGTCCATCCCCCTTTATATGAAAAGTACACAGAGAAGTATTATAATCATCCAGAAAGAAGTGCACTGCTGAAAAAACAGGTACCGAAGCTGGATTGCCTGTGGAATGATGTCCTTCATTTCCTTCCATTGCATCCTCATCATGTGTTCAAAGCACTGAAAAGCTTGGACATCAATGCCAAAACGGAACTGCCATTTTTCAAAATTCCTGTTGAGCGCTTACAAGCCAATCAAAACGTCCTATACCACTATTCAAAGGAAATCTACAGGGGACCGGCTGTGGATTTATTAGAAGAAGAAATCCTTCTATTAGATATGGTGGACTATCGGGAAATGACTGCTATTCCAACTGAGACGGTTGAATACTATGAGGAGGAAAAGGAGAAAGGGAGGCCGTTCGGTTTATTTCATTTCATCCCCC
>JAZUQF010000270.1:0-1860 GCA_045605545.1 Lysinibacillus sp. | reverse complement strand
CGTGCAGAGACGGATGACGTGATGGAGGAGTTAGGAATCGAGGCGGACGTCTACTATAGTGGTACGACGGCCAAGCTGGCAGATGAACGTGCCGTCAACAATAGCGATATCATCAAGATTGTCCTGTTGGAAACATTGCTGATTCTTGTATTGCTGTTTGCCTTGACGCGTTCTATGAAAATGCCAATCTATATGATGGCGACAATCTTAATCTCTTACGTTTCCGCGTTGGGTCTGGGGCTGTTCCTGGTGGACGTGCTGTTCGGCTATGACGCAATCAGTACGCGTGTGCCGGTGTATGCGTTCATCTTCCTTGTAGCGCTGGGAATCGATTATAACATCATCCTGGTATCACGCTTCCTGGAAGAACGCAAAAACCGCAAAGTGAAGGATGCGCTAGAAGTGGCGATCCGCAATACAGGCGGGGTCATTTCCTCAGCAGGATTGATTTTGGCGGCGACATTCGCTGCGTTAACAACAATGCCGATTGCAGACCTATTCATCTTTGGCTTTATGGTGGCGATCGGGATTCTGATCGATACATTCCTTGTACGGGGCATGCTGTTGCCGGCATTGATTCTATTCTTTGAAAAAGACGAATAAATAAATCATTCAGAAAGTGTGGAGCGATAGTATGAGGATAGTAGTGGTAGATGACGATCAGGATATTTTACAGCTTGTTTCAATTCACCTGACACGCGAAGGTTATGGGGTTGAGCGGGCAAATGACGCCCAGCAGGCCCTCGACTTGCTAGAAGAAAAGGAAGTGGACCTCGCGATTGTGGATGTGATGATGCCGGGGATGAATGGCTTTGAGCTTACAGAGATCCTCACCAGAGAGCTCGACATCCCGGTCATCCTTCTGACTGCGAAGGGACAGCTAGAGGATAAGGAAAAAGGATTTATAGCCGGTTCGGAGGATTATATCGTCAAGCCATTCGAGCCAAAGGAATTGCTGTTCCGCGTAGCGGTTGTGCTGAGGAGGTTCGAGCGCTCCAAGGATGCTTTGATTGAAGTGGGCAACCTTAAAATCGACCGTGAAAACTTTGAGGTAGTGATCAATCAGGAAACAATCATGCTGCCGATGAAGGAGTTCGAGCTGCTTAGCCTTTTGGCAGCCCGTGCGAACAAAATAACCCAGCGCACGCTGTTGATAGAGCAGACATGGGGGGCCGGCTATGAGGGCGGTGAAATGACGCTCAATACCCATATCAACCGGATCCGGGAACGTCTGAAGCGCTACGGGGCAACCGTGGAGATACAGACGGTAAGAGGGGTCGGCTATAAATTAGAGGCGAATGAATGAAGACATTATATAGGCAGTTTATCAGTGCTGCCATCATCATCCTGGTGTGCAGTGTCGGAATCGGATTTTCGCTTGCCAATGTCGTGTATTTTACATTCACAAAAGAGAAGGTCGATGAGCAGAATGTGGAGGTAGCGAGGGAAGTGGTCCGCATTTTGGAGAATCTGCACGGTTCCGAGGAGGCGATGCATGCGTATCTGTCCTCCATCGGAAAGCTCGGCTACCAGGTTTTTATCGTAAACGAATCCGGCGACCAGGCGTATTTCGGAGGGGACTTCCTGAATGAGGAGATGCCAAAAGAGGTGCTTGCCGACGTCTTGGACGGAGCAGTCTATCATGGCATGCAGGATTTTTCAGGCAGCTTCCTCATGATGAACCACTTTTCGAACGATGTGCAAAACACAGTCGGCGTACCGTTTTCCGTGGAAGGCGAGCAATACGGTCTGTTTTTACGGCCGAATAATAAGATGCTCTTTTCGGATATCCATACTGTACTCGCAGGATTTGTCGTAGCCATTGCGCTTGTCAGTGTAATAGGAGTGGCTCTGATGGCA
>JAZUQF010000269.1:0-1612 GCA_045605545.1 Lysinibacillus sp. | reverse complement strand
TATTCCTCTACAATCGACAGAATTTCAAGCAGCATCGTATCCATTTCATTCAACGCAAGCGGCCCCGCCTCGTTGAGCGAATAGACGGTCACGTCCTGCTTGATGAGCAGGTGCAGCACCGCCATCCGCGCATTGCCCCTTCCAAGGCGTGTTTCGTCCTGGATGAAGAGCGCCTGGATATCGGAGGCCTTCATGAAATCCAGCATATCGAGCAGTCCTTCACGGTCTACGTCATAGCCGCTGTGCTGGTCTTCAAATACAGCTTCCACCTTGAAGCCCAGCCCGGCTGCATAGCGTGTCAATTCCTCTTGCTGCCTCGCTAAAGATGTCTCCTGCGTTTCCTTTGTCGTACTCACACGGCAATACACGACAGCCGATTTGGACTTTGTCATTTTTGATCACTCGCTACTTTAATGGATTTGCCATCCTCCTCATCGGACAGGTTGGCTATGTATACTGAGTCTTCCGCTACCGGAATCGTAATCGTCTGTCCTGCCTGCAGGAGGCCGTCGAACAGATGATTCTCCTTTTTCACGAAGGCGACCCAGTCCTGTGTAGACATCTTACCACGATATTCATCCGCCAACGACCATAAAGTCTCACCATGGGCAATCGTAATCTGTTCGTATTGCTCGATTTTTTCGTCTGTTATGTATATGTATGCGATGAAGGCGACCGCCACCCCAAGAAGTACCTTTACATAGCTGTTCTGCTTTAACCAATTCATTTGCTCATCTCCCCACAAAACGTTCGTTCGGAATATATGTTCCCATTTTAATGCGAACATCCGTTTCTTGTCAACACTTTTTTCGAACCTACGTTTGCATTTCTGTTCGCATATGGTATACTAAGGCTAATTAAAAAAGGAAGAACTCTAGTAGAGAGGTGAGCAGTATGTCAAAGATATCGAAACGCCAAGAAGCGATTTTAGCATTCATCAAAGAAGAAGTACGATCCAAAGGCTATCCGCCTTCCGTTCGCGAAATAGGGGAAGCAGTCGGGCTTGCCTCAAGCTCCACGGTCCACGGACACCTGGCCCGTCTTGAAAGCAAGGGGATGATCCGCCGCGACCCGACGAAGCCGCGCGCCATCGAAGTATTGGACCAGGAGGCATCACTTGTCAACAAGGCGGAGGTCATCCATGTCCCGTTGATTGGTAAGGTAACTGCCGGTTTCCCGATTACGGCAATCGAAAACATCGAGGAATACTTCCCGCTGCCGAACACATACGGCACAAGTGACGACCAGATCTTCATGCTGGAGGTCATGGGCGAATCAATGATAGAAGCCGGCATTCTGGACGGGGATTATGTCATCGTCAAACAGCAGTCTACAGCAAATAATGGCGATATCGTCGTAGCAATGACCGAGGACGACGAAGCGACAGTGAAACGTTTCTATAAGGAAAAGACACATTTCCGCCTACAGCCTGAAAACTCTTCAATGGACCCTATTTTAGTAGACCAGGTGAAGATTTTAGGTAAGGTAGTAGGTTTATATCGTACAGTCCATTAATCTGCCATAACGCACAAACAGCGCCCATCTCTACTAGATGAACGCTGTTTTTTTATGTACATGTCTGTATGAATACTTTGGACAGTTTGAGGGATAA
>JAZUQF010000268.1:0-8188 GCA_045605545.1 Lysinibacillus sp. | reverse complement strand
CTGCGATTGTCTGGCATTCTGCACGAGCTTCTCCATCTGCATAAGCACCGCTTCATAAGAAATCATCGCCGTCCCTCCTTTGATACAAACTTCATGCAATCCATGCCGGACGACTGCTTCACGACGACAGAAGGAAGCTGCTTTGTTTTAAATCCGTACGCCTGGCACCCTCTTGGATTGGCAGGGTCCCATGTCACTTTGAAATACGCACAATTAAAACAATTGATCCTCATGGTCCTCCCTCGCTTTCTTAAACACTTTATCATGTTTTAAATCGGGAGAAAAGGGACCCAGCTTACAGCTGCCAATCGATCGGCTCCTTGCCCCACGCCATCAGCTGGGCATTGATTTTCGAATAGGGACGGCTGCCGAAAAAGCCGCGGCGCGCACTAAGCGGACTCGGGTGCGGCGCCTCCAAAATCACATGCTGCGGATGGCGTGCAATGATTGCCTTCTTTGTCTGGGCAGGCTTTCCCCATAGCACAAAGATGATGGGCTCCTGCCTCTCAGCAAGCTTTGTAATGATTGTGTCCGTAAAACGCTCCCACCCTTTTCCTTTATGGGAGTTGGCCTCGCCGGCACGGACAGTCAGAACGGTGTTAAGGAGCAGAACACCCTGCTCGGCCCATTTCATCAAATAGCCGTCCTTCGGGATGGTGCATCCCATATCCTCGTGAAGCTCCTTCAGCATATTGCGTAGGCTCGGCGGATGCGGGACGCCGGGTCTCACCGAAAAGCTCATGCCATGCGCCTGGTTCGGGCCGTGGTACGGGTCCTGTCCCAAAATCACTACCTTTACATCCGGAAAATCAGTTGCTCGCATGGCGTTCATGACGTCCTCTTTCGGCGGGTAGACGGTCGCCCTGCTATATTCTTCGGCCACAAATTCCCGCAGCTCCTGGAAGTACGGCTTTTCAAACTCCTCCTGCAGGACTTGCTGCCATTCATTATCAAACACTTTTTTCATCTCCATCACCTCTTTCTTAAACGTAGTGCGTCCCACTGCTTTACGCAAGCAAACCGCCCAACTGACCCTATAAAATTTTCGTTTTCTGACCATTTCATAAGAGTCAGGAACTGTGTATACTCATATTCAATAGATGGTGGAAATTCATCCAAGGAGAGAAGTAGCTATGACATTAAAGAAGACATTGACGATTGCAGGCTCGGATACATCAGGAGGAGCGGGCATCCAGGCCGATTTAAAGACGTTCCAGGAGCACGGTACATATGGCATGACGGCATTGACGGTGGTGGTGACAATGGACCCCGACAACGGCTGGAGCCATGGCGTATACGCCCTGCCGACGGAGGTGCTGCAGCAACAGATCAAAACGGCGCTTTCTACAGGCATTGATGCGGTGAAGACGGGCATGCTTGCATCCGAGGAAATCATCCAAATCGCAAGCGAGGCCATTCAGCAAGCCGGCACGGATAAGGTCGTCATCGACCCGGTAATGGTCTGCAAGGGGGAAGACGAGGTGCTGAACCCCGGCAACACGACAGCCATGATCAAATACCTGCTTCCCTACGCAACTGTCGTAACGCCGAACCTTTTCGAAGCAGGGCAGCTGGCAGGTACAGGCACACCAAAAACGATTGAAGAAATGAAAGCGGCAGCGGCGAAAATCCATGAACTCGGCGCGAAGAATGTCGTCATCAAGGGTGGCAAAGCACTGCAGACAGCAAAGGCGGCCGACCTTTTCTATAACGGCTCGGAATTCAAACTACTCGAAACGGAAAAAGTGGCCTCCACGCATAATCACGGAGCCGGCTGTACATTTGCAGCAAGCGTCTGTGCAAACCTTGCCAACGGGCTATCGGTTGAAGAAGCGGTCATTGAAGCGAAGGGATTCGTCGCAGCCGCCATCCAGCACGGCTGGGCATTGAACGACTATGTAGGGCCTGTCATGCACGGCGCAAAATCGCGCTACGGTGCACCAGAAGTGACAGTGACGAACATCTAAAAAACGGCATCAGGGTGTCCGGTAAGAACGAGAATTACCGCACAGCCTTTTTCATGTACATATTCCCTGCTGGATTTCTGGTCTCCCCGCACCCATCCAATACATCAAATCCCATAAATATAAGTTAAATTTTTCATACCTCGCACCTTTTTGCTACCGCTCTTCAAAAATTTTTGACTATACTTATAGGTAAACAGATTCGAAGGGAGAGTTAAGAGTGAAGGAAGTAGAGGTAGAAAGACTCCAGGAATTGCTTAATTCTTTTGCGAACAAAGACGTCTATATCCATCTAGAGACGACAAACGGCGCCTATGCCACACATTTTGACCAAAATGTGTTCAATGCGGGCGCATTCATACGCAATGTGCGTATACGATATGAACTTGGGAAAGTTGTGGGTGACTCCCCTCACCGGGTGGGCCTGAAAATGGAGCATGGCTGGGTATACGCCCAGGGCATCACCCATTTCGAGCTTGACGGACAGGGACGACTGCTGATGGCAGGGTTAGACTATACTGGGAAGCTGGCGATCGCACTGGAAATCAGCGAAACGCCGTTTTCATACTAAAGGAGTGAAGGATTGATGATATTGGAACAGGAACGTCAAGTTTTACTCGTATTCCCCCATCCGGATGATGAAGCCTTCTCTTGTGCGGGAGCAGTCCGCTTATATGCAAATATGGGCGTACCAGTTACATATGCTTGCCTTACACTGGGGGAAATGGGCCGGAACCTCGGCAATCCCCCATTTGCGACACGCGAATCGCTGCCGGAAATCCGGCGCGTGGAACTGAAGGCCGCCGCTGAGGCAATGGGCATCCAGGACTTACGCATGATGGGGCTGCGTGACAAGACAATTGAATTTGAAGATGATGAAAAAATGGTGAAGCTTGTAAGCGACCTGATTGCGGAATTGAATCCATCGCTGATCTTCACGTTCTACCCGGGCTTTTCCGTCCATCCCGACCATGAAGCTACAGCACGTGCAGTGGTGGAAGCCGTTCGCCGGATGCCAAAAGAGCAGCGCCCGAAAATCTGGGCAGTCGCTTTTGCAAACGACACAGAGGAGAAATTGGGCGAAGCACCGATCAACCTGGACGTCAGCAGCGTGAAGCTGGATAAATTAAAGGCCCTCCAAGCGCATGCCTCACAAACCGCCTGGATGATGGCAGAAACGACAAAGCGCATAGAGGAAGGCCAGCCGATGAGTGAGAGCTGGCTGAATGCCGAAAAATTCTACCTCATCCAGCATGATGATGAACTGGATAGCTCCATTAATAGCGCATCTTTATAACTTTCTATAAGCGGACATGTTGAATGTCCGCTTTTCTTGTATACACCTATACGTTTTTTTATACATTTCACTCACTTTTCAGATAGGCTTTCCGCCCTGTAGCAAATCATTTATGAAACCATTATGAAGAGGAGATTTTACACGTCAATCCATTATTTTCTATAGATATATGCAAATCGTATCCATTCGTATTGTCTGAATAATTAATCTTTACGAAAAACGGTAGACAATTGTATATGAAGGTTATATAGTGTATAAATATTCAATACTATTATAAAAAGAGGTTATTATAGATGAAGAAATTTTCGGCTTATACGTGGTTTCTTTTCCTGGCTTTGTCTGCTGTCGGGGTGTTCCTATTCATTACGCCCATTTCGATAAATGACGAGCTGAAGGTACCGATCGCCATATTGGCGAACTGGCTGGGCGGAAAAGTGGAACCATTCATTCATTGGTTTGCATTTATTGTTTTCATCATCGCGGCACTGGGTTCGATTGCGATGCACTTCGTACCGCAAAAGGGCCCTCGCACATTACTGGATTCCCTGTTCCGCGTCCACTGGTTCTGGACAATCATGCGTGTCCTGGCTGTCGTATTTGCTGGCATGTATCTATTCCAGGTTGGTCCTGAAAGCTTCATTTCAGACGTTACAGCAGGTGTATTGCTTGCACCGGATGGCGGCTTGGTCACACTCATGTTCACACTGTTCCTGTTTGCCGGCCTATTGCTACCATTGTTGACGGACTTCGGTCTACTTGTGTTCTTCGGCTCCATGATGGTGAAAATCATGCGTCCGCTCTTCAAGATTCCTGGACGCGCAGCGATCGACTGCTTGGCATCATGGGTAGGCGACGGTACAATCGGTGTCTTATTGACGGCGAAGCAATATGAGGACAAGAACTATACAGGCCGTGAAGCTGCCGTCATCGCGACGACATTCTCGGTCGTGTCCATTACATTCTGCCTTGTCGTACTGCAGACAATCGGTTTAAATGATTATTTCCTTGAATTTTACGGTTCGGTCATCCTAGTCGGTCTTATTCTGGCCTTCATCATGCCGCGCATCTTCCCGTTACGCGGAAAGGCCGATACATTGATCGATGGGTCGAAGCTTCCTGAAAACTTCGAGGACGTACCGGCTGACCATAATGCCTTGACATTCGGATTGCACAACGCCCTGTCAAAGGCGGAGTCGAATAAAAATCTGACGAAGATTGTCAGCGGCGGATTCAAAAATGTACTTGAAATGTGGTTTGCCGTAACACCGGTCATCATGGCATTCGGTACCATTGCACTCGTGCTCGCTGAATTCACAAGCGTCTTCAAGATTCTAGGCATGCCGTTCGAGCCGATTCTGGCATTGCTGCAAATCCCGGAAGCCGGGGAAGCCGCCCAGACGATGATCGTCGGCTTTGCAGACATGCTATTGCCTTCCATTCTAGGATCCGGCATCGAATCGGAAATGACGCGCTTCTTCATCGCGACGGTTTCCGTCACGCAGCTGATCTACATGTCGGAAGTCGGTGGATTGATTTTAGGAACAAAGCTTCCACTAAAGCTTTGGGACCTATTCATGATCTTCCTCATCCGTACAATCATCTCCATCCCAATCGTTGCGGCGATTGCACATATTCTGTTCTAAGAAAAAGGTTCGAGCCATCAAGCGCTCGAACCTTTTGTTTTATCCTTCTGCCGCCTATTTCCTACCCGGCGTCCAGTTCATGCCCCAGCCGTATGCCCGGTCCATGGCTTCATGGCCTTTGAAATATTCGACGAGGCGCTCCACCTTGAACGTCTCGTCATTTACGTTTTCAATCATGGCGATGGCGCACATGCCCATATTGGCACGGTGTTCGTCGAGACGTACGACGATATCCTGCCCGCCTTCGTAGGAAAGCGTCACGACGCCGTCCGCCTCCGCCCAGTTCGCCACCCCCTGGTAGATGAACGAAAAGACGACGATGCGCTTGATTTCCTTGAGGAAGTCGCCATTGATGCGCAGGTTTTCCCCGTTGCTGATCGAGCCCGTCCGGTCATCCCCGTCCAGCTCGATATACGGCCGCTCCTGATAGCTTCCGAACGAATTTCCCAATGCCTGTACACAGCCCTTGTCGCCGTTCTTCAGTTCAAACAGGCATCCGAGGTCAAGGTCGATGCCGCTATTCTTGCCGCCAAATAGCGCTGATAGGAAGCCTCCGCTCGGTTTTCGCGCCTGCTGGTTCCAATTCAGATTGACCGTGATTCGGCCAATTTTCTCCGTCTTCTTCTCGAGATTAATTGACTGCCCTTTTTTCGTTAATTCAATTTTATTCAAATTCACCATTTCTCCACCCCCGATGATTAGTAAACAACTATTCTACTTCACAATGGATGTCCCGCAGATTTCCCCTAGAATCATTTCCGTGAAGCGTACGCCTTCTTCATAGACGATGGTCGCCTTCAGTGTATCGCCGTGCTGCTTATACAGCTCACCATGCATCGGCGTAAAGGCGACGTCAGCCATTTCGAGCATGCCGAGGTCCATGATGGAATCGCCCGCTGCATAATGCCTGTTATAGGGAATGTCCTGCAGCACATATTCGACGGCGCGTTCCTTCGTCAGCGCGTCCGGCAACACGTAGAACTTCCGACCGTTGACGTAGCTGTTCCAGCCGACCTTTCGCATCTCCTGCCGTAGCTCCTCCAGCCATGCCCAATCCACCTGATCCAGCTCCATCATCAGCACATAGAACAGTCCATCCGCCTCTGCTATCCGGCGGAACATCGGATGTTGCCACTGTTGCTCGAACATGCGCTCCATCTCCGTGAAGGGGGCGCTTGCCTGCAGGTGCTTCTTCATCATTTCATCCCATTGCACATCGCGTATGCCGTTTTTCAGCACCACTCCTCCATTCGCTGCAATGGCGAAGGAGGGCCTATAGGAGTCCCTGAACAGCGTGATGCGCTCATACTGGTGCAGTGCGCGTGTCGTCACAGGAATGATGAGCGTATCCTCCTTCAGGTTCATGACATAGTCAAGCAATGCCTTCGAAACAAAGGATTGGTCGCGCCCTTCCAGCTGTTCGATGCAGACGAGCTCTTCAGCCAGCCGGTTTACCGTCCGCTCCGAAAAAATAAATGTTCTGTCCAGATCTGTTGTAAATACGTTCATCTTTCCATCTCCTTAATGAGGCCACAGCACGAATAGCTCATGTTCGTGTAGGTTTCGACGGGAACACCGCGCTCCTCCGCCAACAGGTAAATATGCTGCAGGTCCTGGTCGAACTTTGGATTCACGAGGATTTTCCACGGGACACGGCGTAGCAGCACCCTTGTCGTTTCCCCGACGCCGGGCTTGATATAATGGGTGTTCGTTATGTGGAAGTCTCTTTGGATATTGCCGACCGACTCCAGCCCCTTCCATGAAGGCGGCACGTCGGAAGCAGCTGCAAGTGCGGCCGAGACATCCTCTTGTACCGCTTCGAAATATGATACGACCTTATCGATGTATTCATTCGAAACATCTGAATCGAGTAAATCACTGTAGAACTTCGCTCCGTGGAAATCGCCCTCCTCCAGGTAGCGAGGATTCAAAATCGTCCTGCTGACAAGTCCGGAGACAGTGGAATTGAGGCAGGCGGAAGGAATCAAAAAGTCATCGCGCGTCCCATAAATGCCGACGCAATGGCCGGGATCGGCCAATACCGCAAGCGTCTCATCGATCTGTTGGAGGTATTTTCCGTTGAATGCTTCGCATGCCGATGCCAGTTCCTTCGTAATGGCCCCTTTCCCGGTCCAGCCATCGATGAACTGTAGCCTTCCTTGTGGGTGATGCTTCAGTATATAAAGTAGCGCCGTTTCATCGATTCCCCGGTCACGGATGATGGACACGGAGTAATGCGGGACACTCACCTTATATTTATACTCATAGTAGCGCTTAATCAGAATGCCAACCGGCGTCCCGGCACGTGCCAGGCTCACAAGCACCACATCCTCCAGCGGTTTGTCTGCGATGATCTTCTCCGCAACGATGCCGGCAGCCGTCGCAATCCGCGCTGCATAGTCATGAAGCGTTTGATAGAAAAGCCTCATATACCGCTCGTTCGGCTGGAATTCCACCGGCAGCATCTCCGCATAGTGGGTCCCCCGCTGAATCAGCCGCTCCCGCTCCTCCGTGTCTTTTTCCATGTCGATATGGCTCAGGTCACGTAGCAGGAACTTCACGTCATCCTCATCGTAGCTGGACTGCATATCCGGCGGAGGGGTGCTTTTTGTGAGCTTTACGACCGTCACCTTCTGGGCACCGACCGTACGCAACGCGTCAAGCAGCTCCTCAAGGCCTTTTTCACTGGCCAGGCGCTCTAGGACAATCACAATCTCCTGATAACGGCCTTTCGGAATGTTATATAAATAGTTTTCAACCCCGGCATTTTCCGGGCTCTCGAATTGGAACTTATTATAGATCAGCGTCTGTTCATGGGCATAGATGGGACTGCGGGTCGTAGATTGGAAATAGACATCTTCGCCGAGGCCGTATGCAATCTGCATCGGGACATACATGCACTCGCCCGTGCCGATCACCAGCATATCTCCCTCTCTACGCCTTTCCTTCAAGTCGGCGCTCAGCAACTCCAACTCCTGCCGGACGCTGCGCTCTTTTTCCTGCGTAATGCTGAACCGGCCCGTCCCCATATAATAGGCGTCCGTACAGATGGTGCCATCCTCGCTGAAGGAATGGTAAGGGAAAACCGAGGGCATGGAAACTTCCACCTTTTCGATGTCCGAAGTCCCAGGCTGTCTCTGCGCTTGCATCTCCTGCCCGTCAACCGCCCCCTCCACGGTCATGTCGCCGGCCATGAGGGATACGGCATCGATGGTAATGCCGAGACGTGAAGCCTGCTCATCATAGGCTTTCCTTTGCGCCTCATTACGCCAGTCCAATATGGA
>JAZUQF010000267.1:0-5548 GCA_045605545.1 Lysinibacillus sp. | reverse complement strand
GAGCACCTTGAACAGAGACTCCTGCTGGACCGTAACGAATGCATCCCCGGCAATGAGGGCGCGGTCCGATTCACGGAACAATGATATATGTCCAGGCGCATGCCCTGGCGTATGGATCCATTTCCAGCTCGGCATGGTAGGGACCGAGAAATCGGCCGGCAATGGCTTTACACGGTCGCCGAGGTTGATTGCCTCATTCGGGAAGTAGGGGGACATGCGTGCCACCAGTCCGCCTCCCACAGTTGGGTCGGGTTTTGGATAGTCCGCGCTGCCGTTCAGATACGGCAGTTCCGCCACGTGCGCATAGACGGGGACGTCCCAGTGAGTCAGCAGCTCCACAATGGCACCGACATGGTCGAAATGCCCATGCGTCAAGATGATCGCTTTTGGTTTCGTCCCTGGACCGAAGCGCTCTTCCGCCGCCTTTATGATGGCGTCGGCGGAACGTGGCATCCCTGCATCGACGAGCGTCCAACCGTCGTTTTTCCCGGGGTCTCCGACAAAGCATACATTGACCACCTGTATCGTAAAGCAGTAGATGTCGGGTGTCACCGCCTGTCCGGCCATGCTCAGCATCGAGGTCATCGGAATGTATTTATAGTCATCGCCGTAGTTCATTTCTTTTGTCATGTAAAAACCTCTCTTTCAACGATACTTTATAGGTTTGCTTTTCCTGAAATTCTTATTCCTAAACGCTGGTCTTTTTGCTTTGACGTTATTTTATCCGGGGATTGGGTAATATGAAGACTATACTAAACGCTGGAGGGATGAATGTGAAAGCAGTAACGTTTCAAGGGGCACAGGATGTCCAAGTGAAGGAAGTACCCGATGCAAAGATTGAAAAGCCGGATGATATTCTCGTCCGCATCACGACAACGGCAATCTGTGGGTCGGACCTCCATATCTACCGAGGTTCCGTGCCGACGACAAAAGGATTCGTCATCGGACATGAGCCGATGGGAATTGTAGAGGAAGTTGGCCCGGAAGTGACAAAGGTGAAGAAGGGCGACCGCGTCGTCATTCCATTCAATATTTCCTGCGGGGAATGCTTCTACTGCCAAAATGAAATGGAAAGCCAGTGTGACAATTCCAATGAAAATCCTGCGCTCGATTCAGGTGCTTATTTCGGCTATACGGAGCGATACGGCAACTACCCGGGCGGCCAGGCGGAGATGCTGCGCGTACCATACGGCAATTATATCCCTTTTAAAATTCCGGATTCTTGTGAGCTAGAAGATGAAGCCTTGTTATTCATGTCGGACGTATTGCCGACAGCCCTCTGGAGTGTCGAGCATGCCGGGGTTAAAAAAGGGGATACAGTCGCTGTGCTCGGGTCGGGCCCGATTGGACTGATGGTGCAGAAGTTTGCCTGGATGAAGGGGGCAAGCCGCGTCATTGCGGTCGATCCGCTCGACTATCGCTTAGAGCACGCAGTCCGTACAAACAAGGTAGAAGTATACAACATGGATAAGTTCGATGATGTTGGGGGCCATATCCATGAAATAACAAAAGGTGGCGTGGACGTCGTCATTGACTGTGTAGGGATGGACGGAAAAATGTCCCTGCTTGAAAAGGCCGGACAGAAGCTTAAGATGCATGGCGGTTCACTGAGCGCCATCGACATCGGCCGCAAAGCCGTCCGTAAATTCGGGACGATTCAGTTGACAGGCGTGTATGGGTCGAACTATAATATGTTCCCGCTCGGCAATATCTTTGAGCGTAACGTCACATTAAAAACAGGCCAGGCACCAGTCGTGCATTACATGCCGAGATTGTATGATATGATTGTCGAAGGGAAAATCGATCCTACGGAAATCATTACTCACCGCATGCCGCTTGAGCAGGCGAGCGATGCATACCGCATGTTCCATGATCATGAGGATCAAAGCATCAAGTTCGTACTGAAAAATTAGAAAAACAGCTCCCAGGCCATCTGGTGGAAGAAGGGATTCCCTCTTTCATATCCAATGGTCTGGGAGCTTTCTTTATAGTAAAGCGTTAGACGACTTCTGCATTACCAGAAGAATGCCCCCGCTAGTGCGATTCCTGCGATGGCGCCGAGTGCGATGCCGTAGCCGAAGCCACCGCCGCCGTAGCCCCAGCCCCAGCCGAAGCCATATCCGCCGCCCATGCCTCTATCAGGCATAATCCATACCATGCCTCTGTCGACCCGAGTGATCGTACCTACATGCATCTTGCCGCATTTCTCCCTGATGCGCACACGCTTGCCATGATATTGACAACATGTATTGTATAAATCATTATATTGACTCATCAATCTACCCTCCTTTTACCTCGAACTACTTATTACTATATGTCGGGGGCAATGATAGACACGTGCTAATCGTCTAGTACATATACTGTGAAAAAGGATGAGAATGGATTGGCTGTGAAGAAGACTCATAAAACCCTTCGGAAAATCTGTAAAGAATGCAAGGGGCAGTCGAGGGGGGCGCTTGCCGCCATCCAGCGGGAAACGATTACAAAGCCGCTTGCTGCCTTGTTTCCCGAGACCCCGTCTGAGGCGATTTACTATGAGTTGCTGCAGAACGGGCTATTTGAGGCGAATGAATGGACGGGACTGGAGGCAATCGTGGAGAGGCTGGAGGAGAGGGACATCTGGGCACTCGCAGGAAAAGAATACACCCGTCTGCGGAAGTTATGGAAAGGTCCCGAGGTGGATATCTATTTGTATCCGCTGACGAAGAAAAGGCCTTCCATGGATGGCTATGTGGCGAACAAGAACGGCATCGCGTACAAGAATGCCCTGTTTCTATTCGTTACACCGGAATTGGAGGAGCAGGAGCTGTATGCACTGCTTGCGCACGAATACCATCATATTTGCCGGATTTTTCATAGGGGTTCTTCTCCAATGGAACATTCTTTAAAAGAGTCCCTTGTCATCGAAGGCATGGCGGAGGCCGCCGTTGAGGAGCTGTACGGTGGAGAGTGGCTTTCCCCATGGGCAAAGCGGTATACGGCCGAGCAGGCAAAGGACATGTGGGGGAGGCATTTCGTCCCGTCGCTTGAGGTGAAGGGGGTGTTGAACCATCGACCGTTTTTATATGGCGATAGACGGATGAGACTGCCGAAGTGGAGCGGTTACTGCATCGGCTACCACATCGTCCAGTCGTACCTTCAAAACAATGGACCGGTCAGTCAGAAGAAATTATGCAAACTGTCCGCAGATGAGATAGTGGCAGGCTCGGACTTTGCCATCCGCTAGCGAAGACACGAGTGCTACTTTTTTCGAGAAGTCTGCCCGTCTTCCGCTCCAGCGCATAGGATAGGGAAGGGGGAGTAGATGCCTCCTGGGAACTTATCCTTTTTTACGATACGGAGTGTAACGATATGGAGCAAGTCATCTTCATTATCCAGGTGTTGCTGAGTGCGGTCTTCGTCTTTGTTGGATTTGGCAAGATATCAGGCAGCATGGTGTACAGGATGGCCTTCATTAAGTGGAGGTTGCCCCCATGGTTCTTGCAGTTGACCGGCTTTACCGAAATCATTGGAGGCATCTTGCTGCTGATGGGGCTGCTCTTCCACGCGCTGGCCCTCTATGGTCTGCTGCTTCTCTTTTTCATATGCATCGGTGCTGTAATGACCCATATACGGGTGAAGGACGGCATAAAGGAAATGGTACCAATCGTCGTCCTGTTTATCCTGATTGTCGTTCTACTGCTTTATTTCCTATAGAAAATGCCCATCCGACGGAGCGTCCATTCGGATGGGCGTTTTTGGTATGGGTCAGGAGCGATGTTGCCTTCTCGCGTACAGCCACAGTGAAATAATGGTGAAGGCAAGAATGGAGGCTGCTATGAACAGCAGGCTGTGTGATAGGGAGATGACCGTCCCGCCCCATTCATAATGGACGCCGAAATACACCTCATAGAAGTTGGCCGCTTCCGGATTGCCGGCGAAAACGGCATCAATCGAGTCGCGCATCATGACTTCCCGGAACAGCACCGCCGTATGGCTGACAGGAAACAGCATGATGGCCTTTTGGACGAAGTCGGGCAACGAGCCGAGCGGTACATAGACGCCGCATAAAAAGCCGATGGACGTACCGATGATGGTGCTCAATGTAGAGAAGGCGTTTTGCGTTGTGACGAGCAGTGTAAACAACAGGTTCAGGACACTGCTCAACAATACGGACAGGATGATGAGGCCAATCAAAAGCCCCCATTTTTCAAGAGAGAACCACGTCCCGCCCCTGACAACGATGAAGATCTGGCAGCAAACAAGGCCAATCAGAGACAGGGAAAACCCGATCAGCAGTGCATTGACGACATAGCTGAGCTGGAGCTGGGCACGTGTGACGGGCGCTGTCAGAAAGTCGGCCAGCACCCTTGTTTCCAAATCTTTGATGTAAATACCGTAGGCGGCAAGCGTTGTCGTCACTGAAGTGATGGATAGCAGGCCGGCGACCATCCATTCGTTAACCATTGTTTTCAGCTCGGAGCTTGCAGGTACAAGCGACTCAATTGCATCGACCTGCATTTTCTGCAGGAACACGGCGTACAACAAGATGACGATGATGACTGTGAGGATGGAAAAGAGCACGAGCATGCGGTCCCGCCGAAATATTTTATTGTGCCTGCTGACGAGAGTGGATAGTGTGTTCATTATGTGTCTCCTCCTCATTGATTCTGATGAATACATCATCCATCGATCCCTTTACTATTTCCAAGGAACTGAGGACGGGCTCCAGCATCTTGGCGACCTGGAGTGCTTCCAGTGTCGAGTGGATTTGGATATCGAACACCTCATGCTTCCTTGTAAACGAGAGATGCTGTCGCTCTAGTAGGGCAGTACCCGCTGCATCATCTGTAAACATGACGGACAGGGGGTCGCTTGCATAGCGCTCTTTCAGGGCATCGGGCGTTCCGGCAGCCACAATTTCTCCTTCCCTGATAATCATGATTTCATCCGCCACGGCTGCCTCTTCCATATAATGTGTTGTCAGAAAGATGGTCATATCCGTCTCCTCCTGCAGGCGCTTGATTGCCTCCCATACGAACACGCGGGTGTGCGGATCAAGGCCCGTCGTCGGTTCATCCAGAAAGAGGATGGCAGGCCTATGGATGATGGCGCGGGCAATGTCGACGCGCCGTTTTTGGCCGCCCGATAATGTACCGTACTTGCGGTGCGCGATTTCATCCAGTTGGAGCGCCTCCCTGACGAATTGCCAATTGTCCTCCAGCTCGCTTTTTGCAAAGCCGTACAAGCGTCCTCGGTGCAGGATGTTTTCTTTCACCGTCAACCGGGCGTCAAGCAGGCTTTGCTGAAAGACGATGCCAATTGATTTGCGGATGATTGCATTGTTTTGAGGACTGCCAAGAGTGACTGCAGTGATCTTGACGGTGCCTGATGATTTTTCGAGCAGCGTACATAAGATTTCAATCGTCGTTGATTTGCCGGCACCATTAGTACCAAGGAAGGCGAATAGGGAACCCCTTTCTACTTGGAAGGAGATGCCCTTTACCGCCTGGTGGGCGCCGAAGTTTTTCACGAGTCCCTGGACATCGATGATTGGGGCTGTTTTATC
>JAZUQF010000266.1:0-4327 GCA_045605545.1 Lysinibacillus sp. | reverse complement strand
GGTGTCCTCTCAATGGATGTAAACCAATATTTAGAAATGTTCATAGATGAAAGCAAAGAACATCTGCAGGCATGCAGCGAGCATCTGCTGGAGCTTGAAAAAAATCCGCAGGACCTGGCAATCGTAGGAGAAATTTTCCGTTCTGCCCATACGCTGAAGGGAATGTCCGCAACGATGGGGTTCGAGGACCTGGCGGATTTGACGCATAAAATGGAGAACGTACTTGATGCCATCCGGAATGAAAGAATCAAAGTGACACCGGAGATTCTGGATGTCGTCTTTGAATCGGTCGATCACCTAGAGGAAATGGTACAGGATATTGCAGACGGCGGGGACGGCAAACGTGACGTCCAGGCAACCGTGGAAATGCTCAAGCAAATCGAATCGGGGGAACCGCCGACTAGCGCACAACCCTCGCAGATTGCTGCAAACGAACAGGCCGCGGCCAGCGCGTCATATACAGAGCAAAAATTCGTTTATGACGATTTTGAAAAAACGATTCTTCACCAGTCGGCCGAGCAGGGGTTTGGGGCTTATGAAATTTCTGTTTCGCTACGTGAAGACTGTCTCCTGAAGGCCGCCCGTGTCTTCATGGTATTCGAAATCCTGGAGAAAAACGGAGATGTCATTAAATCCTCGCCAACTGTTGATAAGCTGGAAGAAGAACAGTTCGACAGTGTATTCTATGTGGCCTTTATCTCAAACGAGACAGCAGAGGACCTGCAGAAGATGCTGCTGAAAGTATCGGAAGTTGAAAAGGTCGATGTGCAGGAAATCAATCCAGCTGCCTATCAGGAAGTGAAGGGCGCAGTGGTAGCAGAGGAGGAAGCCACGGTCCCGGCTACAGCAGCAAAGCCGGCGGATGAGCAGGTGGTGGCTCCAACGGTAGAGAAAAAACAGGCAGCGGGCGGTGCGAAATCCCATGCACCGGCTGCAAGCAAAACAATCCGGGTGAACATCGAGCGTCTTGACGTACTGATGAATCTGTTTGAGGAGCTCGTCATCGACAGGGGACGTCTGCTTTCCATCGCGGCGGAAGTGAATCATGGGGAATTAAGTGAGACGGTGGAACGGATGAGCCGGACAATGGGCGATCTGCAGAATATCATCCTCACAATGCGCATGGTCCCGGTTGAAACGGTGTTCAATCGATTCCCGAAAATGGTGCGCCAATTATCGCGTGATTTGAATAAGAAAATCAATCTGGAAATCATCGGAGCGGAAACGGAGCTTGATCGTACGGTTATCGATGAAATCGGCGATCCACTTGTCCACTTGATCCGCAACTCGCTCGATCATGGGGTGGAGAGTCCGGAAGTGCGCCGTCAGAAAGGGAAGCCGGAAGAAGGCACTGTCCAGCTTCGTGCCTACCATAGCGGCAATTATGTATTCATCGAAATCGAGGATGATGGTGCGGGAATCAATCGGGAAAAAGTACTGGCGAAGGCAATTGCAAAGGGTGTCGTTTCAAAAGAAGCGGCCAGCTCCCTATCGGAAAAGCAGATCAACGAACTGATTTTGGCATCGGGCTTCTCAACGGCGGACGTCATTTCTGATGTGTCGGGGCGCGGTGTTGGCCTGGACGTTGTGAAGACGACAATCGAGTCCTTGGGCGGCAATATTTCGATTGACTCGACGCAGGATGTCGGGTCGGTATTTTCAATCCAGCTGCCGTTGACACTATCGATCATTTCCGTCATGTTGATTGAGGTTGAAAAGGAGATTTACGCAATCCCTCTATCATCCATCATTGAAACATCAATTATTCGTCATTCCGACATTTTGAATGCGCACAATCAGAAGGTAATCGATTTCCGTGGAAAAGTGGTGCCGCTCATCTTCCTCGAGGAAGTCTTTGAAGTGCCACGCATGGAATCGGAAGATAATGAATTCCATTCTGTAGTCATTGTACGGAAAGGCGAGAAATTGGCGGGACTGGTAGTTGATTCATTCATCGGCCAGCAGGAAATCGTTTTGAAATCATTAGGGAATTATTTGACGAATATTTTCGCAATCTCGGGTGCAACCATTCTAGGGAACGGTAAAGTGGCATTGATTGTGGATTGCAATGCCCTCATGTAGGGAAAAGGATGAAAAGAGGTGTGATTTATGACGAACGCTGTTGAACAGGAGTATATTAAAGTAATCGTTTTCCAGTTGGCGGATAAAGAGTATGCAATTCCGGTGTCCTATGTGCGGGGGATTGAAAAGCTGATGCACATTACACGAGTTCCGAAGACACCGCGCTATGTCAAGGGGGTCATTAATCTCCGGGGAGTAGTGACACCAATCATCGATCTGCGTGAGCGGTTTGGTCTGATTGCTTCGGAGAATGAAGAAGCCGTACGCATCATCATCATTCAGCTGGAGGATATGGAAGTGGGCTTTGTCGTGGATTCTGCCAATGATGTGCTGGATATTCCGTCCGTTTCCATCGAAGCACAGCCTGAAGTCGTAGGGTCCTCTGAGGAAGATTTCATATCGGGTGTAGCGAAATTGGATAAGCGATTGTTGATTCTGTTGCACCTGGATAAAGTGTTGAATCCAGTAGGATGAATGACCGGTTTTATATGCTGCCTTCAAGGAAGCATAATGGGGATTGGAAGAATCTATTAAAGTAGGGGTTATATGAACTTTCAAGAGAAAATCACTTCGTTGCATCTGGATGTATTAAAGGAAATAGGCAATATTGGGGCGGCCCATGCAGCAACGGCTTTGTCGGATTTATTGAACAAAAAGATCGACATGCGGGTGCCGAAAGTGGAGATGGTATCGTTCAATGACATGATGGAACTCGTCGGCGGCTCGGAGCATGTGGTGGTAGGCATTTTCCTTCGTATAGAAGGGGATGTAGAGGGAAGCATGTTTTTCGTTCTGCCAATCGAGCAGGGCAACCGTTTCATTCGAAGATTAATTCATGAGGAGTCCTTTGATTTTGCGAATCCACCTGTACCGGAATTGGGTCTATCCGCGATGCAGGAGATGGGGAATATCCTGTCGGGTTCCTATCTTTCTGCCTTGTCCGATTTCACAGGGTTGAAGATTTACCCGACTGTACCGGGATTGAGCGTCGACATGTTCGGGGCGATCATCAGTATCGGGCTGATCGAGCTGTCTCATATAAGCGATCATGTCATCGTCATCAATACAACCATCCTGGATGACGAACAAGAAGATGCCGAATCGGTAAGCGGCCATTTTTTCCTGCTGCCTGACCCTGATTCATTCGATGCCATCTTCCGTGCGCTTGGAGTGGCATGAGCATGATCGGTACGAACGAAGTTGTAAAAGTAGGGATTGCCCAGATGGATGTAGCGAGACAGCCTAATACAATCCGGACATCTGGATTGGGCTCCTGTGTCGGCGTTGTTTTGTACGATGAAGCAAAGAAGATTGCGGGGCTGGTACACATTATGTTGCCTGATTCGAGCCTGGGCCGCACGGAGGGGTTGAATGTAGCGAAATTTGCCGATACAGGCATCAGGGCGCTAGTCGACCTTTTGAAAAGCGAAGGTGCACAGACCTTCCGTTTGAAGGCCAAAATCGCGGGCGGGGCGCAGATGTTCCAGTTCACATCCGATAAGGATACGATGAGGATAGGGCCACGGAATGTCGAAGCCGTGAAGGCTGAATTGCGTAAGAATAGCATCCCGCTGATTGCCGAGGATACAGGCGGCAATAGCGGCCGGACAATCGAGTTCAATCCGGCCACTGCAAAATTGAATATCCGAACAGTGAATCGAGGGGTGAGCGAAATATGATGTACGGCACGTTTTTATACAATTGCTGGGCTGCTTTGATAGGCTTCAGCGCCTACTTTGCCCTTGCGCTCCAAAGGCCATATGTCATGCCTTTGGAAACGTTGGGTGGTTCATTCGTTGCGGCGCTGGTCGTGTTTTTATGCACCTACCCTGCAAGGCTGTTTTTAGGATATGTGCTGTTCACACCGGAAGATGTAGAGCTTGTTGAAGTTGGGTCGGCTGAAGGGGAGCAAGGAATGAAGGAAGAGCTGAACATCCCTGGTCTTGACCGGACATCTACTGTAGAATTCCAAGATGCCGACGAGGAAGAAGTGGCAAAGGTAGTACGTACAATGATGTATTCGGAAGACCAGACAATGCCAAATCATTAATAGCGGATTATATGTAGCAGGGAAGTCGGAGGCCAAGCGGTCTTAGGAAGACAACACCCACAGCCAACTCCTTGGCTCACAGAACGACATGGCTACGATCCGACTTGGAAGAAGTGGCAAAGGTAGTACGTACAATGATGTATTCGGAAGACCAGACAATGCCAAATCATTAATAGCGGATTATATGTAGCAGGG
>JAZUQF010000265.1:0-11491 GCA_045605545.1 Lysinibacillus sp. | reverse complement strand
GAGCCAGGATCAAACTCTCCATAAAAGTAGTTTGAGTTAAGCTCAAAATTTTGCTGACTATTATTTAGTCAAGTTGTCTCTTTCCATTAAGAAAGAAAATTATTGTTAACGTCTTGCTTGTTCAGTTTTCAAAGTTCATTTTGTTTCAATGTCGCGTCATCTCCTGACGACTTTTATTATATTAAAGGCTTTTTCGCAAAAGGTCAACACTTTTTTTGAAAAAAATATCGTTTTCCTGATATTTATTATTACCTTCCTATATAAATGCAACCTCGACATATAGACTTCATTCATCCTGCTAGATTATAGGTCCCCCCGTCCATACTCGATTGACAAGCGGATTCCCTTATCCATAAACCACTTCCCTTCACTTGTCAAAACGTGTAAAGCACAAAAAACCCCCTCCCGGATGTGAGGGGGATGGAGCATCGGACGTATTGCATTAAGAAAAGACGCATCGATGATTCATATATGAACCCATATGGAAACAGAAGGAAGGCCGATAAGCTGAACTTACCGGCCTTCCTTCTGTTCATTTTCTTGCCAGCCATTCATTACGCAGCATGCCGTATACGACATGGTCGACATACCGGTCATACAACCATTCGGCGCTTCGGACCCTCCCTTCCTTTTTATAGCCGAGCCGCTCCGGTATGGCCCTACTTTTCTTGTTCCCTACCGCCGCACGGATTTCTATTTTATGTAGGTCATATTCGAACATGCCGATATCCGTCATCGTTTTTACGGCACGCGTCATAATGCCTCTGCCCCCGTAGTCTTCATCCAACATGTAGCCAATCTGCGCCGACTGATTCGTCCTATTGATCGTATGCAGGCTGATTTTCCCAACGATTTTCCCCTCATAGAGGATGGCTGTATCCAGTCCCTCATCTACGATGAATTTTCTAAGATTTGCATCGATGAATTGATACGTCGTTTCAATCTCGGTCGAGACGTCCAGCCAGCCCAGCCACTTGCGCAGATGTTCGCGATTGCGTTCAATCAGGTCGAAAATTTCCTCTGCATCTCGTTGGGTGACGAGCTTCAAAGAGATTTCCTCATCCACCTTATGTGTAAACATGCATATCCCCCTTCAGATAAAAAGCGTACCGTTTCTCTACGATACGCTTCTTGTTGCCTGATTATAATGTAAATCGACTAATTGCAATGCGTAACTCTGCAGCCATGTCCGCCAGCTCTTCAGCCTGCCTGTTCATGACGCCGACCGCCTCACGCTGGAAGCCTGTCGATCTCGTCACTTCCTGGACATACTCCGTGGAGGAATTGGCGGTTGCCGACATCTCTTCCATCGCAGCCGACACTTCCTCTGTATTGGCGCTCATCTGCTGTGCCGCTCCGCTCATCTGTTCGATTTCCATCGTGATTTTTCTCACCGACTCTACAATCTCTTCAAAGCGCGCCTCTACCGATTGGATCGTCTCCAGGCCTTTTCCGACATTCACCTCGCCCGATACCGCCGCTTTCACCGCCTGGGCTGTATACCCCTGCACCTTGTCAATCAGCGCATTGATTTGGGCTGCCGATTCCGCCGTCTGTTCGGAAAGCTTCCGTACTTCGCCCGCCACTACAGCAAACCCTTTGCCTGCCTCTCCTGCCCGTGCAGCTTCAATCGACGCATTCAGCGCAAGCAGGTTCGTCTGGTCGGAAATGTCCGTAATCATTTTCGAGATGAGGCCGATTTCCTTGGACTCCTTCTCCAGCTTGCGGATGACCTCCAGTTCAGTCTCCGTTCCCTGCTGGATGGCGGACATCTGCTCAATCGATTCATTCACCGCCCTGTGGCCGTTGCGGATCTGTTCTTCGATTTGTTGGGTATGCCCCGCCACCGTGCCTGCCGCTTCCGCCACCTGCTGGACGCCCTGCGCCATCTGCTCCATGGAGCACGCACTTTCATCCGCCATTTGGGACTGCGTAACGGAACCGCGCTCCACTTCCTGGATGGCGCCTGAAATGGTATTCGTCACTTCCGTCACCTTCATTACTTCGCCCATCAATTCACAGGACGCCTCGCTTACATTGTTGGCATTGGCATGCACCTTGCCGATCATGTCCCTCATGCTGCCGACTGTCTTGGCAAGCGAGCGGGCGAGCATTCCCAGCTCATCCTTGCGTCTATGATAGGTTTCCGGCAATTTCTGCGAAAAATCACCCGTTGCCAGATGTTCACTGACGGCTACCAGCTGTTTGATTGGCTTACTGATGGAACGGGACACGACGATGGCAAAACCGATGCCAAGGAAGATGAAGAACAGTGTGGAGATAATCAGGCTTTCCTTCAAGTCCCCCAGCACCGCCATCATTTCATCCCGTTCGGCCGTCACGGCCATTCTCCAGCCATTCTCCAATGTATAATAGCCGATGTAGCGCTCAGAATCTTTTGAATCTACATATTGGAAGAACCCCGAGTCTTTTGACATCATTTCCTTCACAGCGGATGCTTCACCTGTTGTTTCACCAGACTCTTCGGCTTGGGAGAGGAAATTCATCTGCTCTTTTACATAGGTACGGTTTTCATGCCCCTGGATGATCCCCTCTTCATTTACAATGAAGGCATAGCCCGTTTCGCCGATTTTAATCTCATCCATGACATCCGACAGGACATAGCCGTCGATGCGCGCCAATAATAATGCCTTTTCACCGCTTATAGTATCTATGGGAGTCGCAATCATGATGACCGGTTCGTTCGTCACTCTGCTGATGATGATATCGGACATGGCCGTATCACCTTTCATGGCTTCGATTATATATTCGCGATCTGAAAGGTCGGCAGTTGTACCATCCGAATAGTAGGAAGTCCCTTTTCCATCAATGATGCCGAAATCCAGATAGTCCTGACGCTCCGTCAGTTGCGCATTCAGGTAGGCGAACTGCTCCCCCAGCTCTGCCGTCCCCTGGATGTTCTGCAGCACCGACTGCCCTGCAATCGCTTCCACTTCCACGGACATGCGCTTGAATACTTCTTCCATATAACGGGATACATCCTGCGCCTTTCCTTTCAAATTTTCCTCCAGCTGGCCCTCGATTGCGGAAGAGCTATTGAGATAGCTCGCCAAGCCTATTGCGCTGCAAGTGGCAAAAAGCAGAACGATGATTGACGTTGTCAATTTCGCCCCAATTGTTCTAATCTTCATGAAATCCTCCCCAGGTTGATATGATTCAAAATCCCTGTTTTCAAGAAAAAACACCCTCTTGTATACCAATAATATACAATTAAAAGGAGGTAGTAAATACTATCCAATAAATAATTTAGACAAAAAGAATCACTATATAGCCACAAATAGAAAAAAGAGGGCCATCTGAATGATGACCCTCTTCATTTTGCCTTTAGTTCCACAGCGATGAGTTCCGGCGGATTAAAGAGGCGCTGCGTGACAAGACTGTTGCCGAGCCCTCTGCTGACGAGCATGCTCGTGCCCGATTCTACATGCATGCCGCTCGTATAGGTAGGGAGCCAGCCCTGTCCCGGCGCAATAAGCCCCCCGATAAAGGGAAGGCGCACCTGTCCGCCATGCGCATGTCCGGTAAATACGACATCCAGCCCGCGCTCCACATAGCCTTTGAATTCCTCCGGGCGATGCGATAAGAGAATTGTATAGACATCCTCGTCCAATCCAGCCATCGCCACGTCCAGCATTTCCCCGACCTCTTTGCCCATCAGCGGATCCTCGATGCCGACAATCGCCAAGCGCTCCCCGTCGCGCTCGATTTCAAGCGATTGGTTCGGCAGTATATGTACGCCCAGGCGTTCAAGGGCCATGTAAATTTCGTCAACCTTATTTACGGCCACCTCATGATTGCCCAGTACATAATAGACATCCGCAAATGCCGCAAGCTTCCTAACTGCATTCAGGCTGTTCTCCAAATCGTAGCGCCGGCTGTCTATCAAATCGCCCGTCAAGAAGACGACATCCGGCTCGGCTTCCCGTATTTCCTCCACAAGCCTCTGCTGCCCCTCTCCGAATGTTGCATCATGCAGATCGCTCACCTGTACGATGCGAAAACCATCGAAGGCTGCCGGCAGCCTGTCGGATTCAATTGTATATTCCGTTGTTCCCAACAGATGATTATTAGCATATAAAAACAATACGAAGGCGGCTGCATAAAGCAACACCTTGACCAATCTCTTCATATCGACCCGCTCGATTCCCTTTCAGTCTCATGCCTGTTTTGGCATCACGATTACTATAATAGGCACATCCCCACGGACAATTCAAGTGGAGAATACAGGCATCCACCCTTTATGCAGGGAAACGCCCTCCCCCTTCCATCCTATTAGCGGCTGATCTGTAAAATGCCTCACCCCGCCTTTCTTGTCCATCACCAGCAGCATCCAGGGAATCCTTCCCCCAATAAAAAAGGGGCCCCTCCAACAGATGAGACACCCTTTTTTATCAACTATTATCATGGTCCTTCTTTTCGGGGGACAAGTCTTCCTCTAATTCAAACTCCACCAGCCGGTCCTTTGGCTCCTCCTCATTTTCACTTCCGAAGAGCACCACCTTGAGCGCATCATCGCCCGACCCTTCCGCCAGCGGTACACGCGAACGATAGGCTGCCCGGCAGACGAGATGTCCGGCGACAGGAGCGGTGATGAAGGTGAAGATGATTCCGAGAATCAGACGTATGCTTACATAGCCGTCATGACTCCAAAAATAGATGAACGCCCCCAGCAGACAGCATAATACGGAGAGCGTCGCGCTTTTCGTAGCCGCATGCGAACGTGTATACACGTCAGGCAGCCGTAGCATCCCGAATGCGCTGATGACACTTACGATGGAGCCGAAAAGGATCAACAATACCGCAATCCATTCAATCCCTTGACTTTCGTTCAACGATAACGCCCCTTTCAATATATTTCGAAAAGGCTATCGTCCCGATAAAGGCCAGAATCCCCAATATCAGAATGGCCTCCAGAAACGCTTTTGTCTTCAGTACAATCGATACGATGGCAATCGCGGAAATCAGATTGACGCCGATTGTATCGATGGCGATGGCGCGGTCAGGCAGGGACGGCCCCCTCACCACACGGTACAACAGCAGGGCAATCGCCACCATGAACAGGGCAAGCGACAGGAGCATTATTTTTTCAATCATTACGCGTCACCTCCAAAATCGCCCGCTCGAATTTCCCTATGGAACGGACGATCGAATCCTTCGCCTCTTCCAGATCCATTGCATGGATGTAGAAAAGATTCCCTTCCTCCGACACCTCCATCACGACGGAGCCGGGTGTCAGCGTCAGCAGCAATGCAAGGGCCGTCACCTGCCAATCCCCCTCAAGCTTCGTCTCGTAGGTGAAGATGCCCGGCGTGATGTTCAGCTTCGGCGACAGCACCCACCGGAGCACCGACATGCTTGATAGGATGAGCTCCTGGATAAAGATAAGGATGAGCTTCACGATTTTCGCCACACGCCGCAGATAGAAGCGCGTACCGAAGAACCGGTGCATTGCATAGAGGATGACGACACCGACCAGGAAGCCCGCTACAAAGTTCGAAAAATCCGCCTGCGGGTCATCCTTCAGCAGGAACCATAATGCAGCGATAAACAAGTTCAATACAAATTGGCCTAACATATGCTCACCCCCCTTTACTCATTCCCACCTAAAATCGCTTCTATATAAATGCTTGGATCTGCCAGCGTCCTCGCTGCATCCTCCACAAACGGCGCAGCGGCCTCCGCTCCCAGTCCAAGAGCGATGATGCACACCGCCAACAGTGAAAACGCCGCCATCGCAGGCTTTGGAATCGGCTTCTTCTCGTCCTCCCTGATCGTCGTCTCGCCAAAGAAGGATGCCAGGAATATACGTAACAGTGAATATAGCACGATAATGCTAGATGCAAAGCCAAGTGCCAGCAGCACATAGTTGCCGCCTTCAATCGCTCCCTGTCCAATCAATACTTTCCCAATGAAGCCGCTCAGAGGCGGAATGCCTGCAAGCGCACACATTACAAGAAAATAGGTCCACCCGAACAGCGGATAGTTCCTGATGAGTCCGTTCATTCGCTTGACGACGATTTCGCCCGTCAAGTACACCATCGTCCCGATCAGCAGAAAGAGCAGCGCTTTCGAAAGCATATCATGCACAAGATAGTAGATGGCCCCGGCAAAGCCCGCCTCGGTTCCCGTGGCAAGCCCGATGAGGATGAAACCAACCCCTATGATGACATTATAGGTGGCAATCGTGCGGACATCCCTGCCGGAAAGCGCCCCCATGCACCCGCCAATGAGGGTAAGGCCCGCCATTACACCGATGATCAGGTGCGTGACCTCCTGGTGCAACGGGAACATCAAGGTGAAGGTGCGGAACAGCGCGTAGATGCCGACCTTCGTCAGCAATGCGGCAAATAATGCCTGCACAGCTGTCGGCGGGACGCTGTAGGAGCCCGGCAGCCAGAAGAAGAGCAGCAGTCCGGCCTTCAGGGCGAACACTATCAAAAGCAGGATCGAGACGGTCGTCAGGACCGGATCTTGTCCCAATTCGGCGACGCGCTGTGCGATATGCGCCATATTCAAGGTCTTTACCGTCCCGTACAGGAAGGCCAGGGCTACGAGGAACATCCAGGATGCGACCACGTTGATCAACACATACTTCAAGGACTCCCGCAGT
The DNA here is from genome assembly GCA_045605545.1 of Lysinibacillus sp. Lineage (GTDB taxonomy): Bacteria > Bacillota > Bacilli > Bacillales_A > Planococcaceae > Lysinibacillus_B. The sequence goes on along the minus strand of JAZUQF010000265.1, from coordinate 4,860 downwards.
TGGATCTTCTCCCCGCCCAGCGCCACCAGGACATAGGATGCCAAAAGCATGACTTCAAAGCAGACGAACAGATTGAAGATGTCGCCCGTCAAAAATGAACCATTCACTCCCGCAATCAAAAACAGGACAAACGGATAGAAGAACATCCTTTCATGCCTTTCGCCGATCGTTGAGAAGGCATAAAGCAGGCAGATGGCCGTAATGATGCTGGCCGTCAGCACGAGCAGCAGCGAAAAGGTATCCGCCACAAACAGGATGCCGTACGGAGGCATCCAACCGCCGAAGTCCACCTTCATGATGCCTTCCGTATGTACGACAGCCAGCAGCAGGACCGCAATCCCAGCGACAAAGCCCATCGTCAGGAGGCTGATGATCCGCTGGAGCCTGATGTAGTCCCGTAGGAAGACGAGCAGGATGGCGGTGATGATGGGGACAATCATGGGCAATACAATAATATTATTCATCGGACGATCCCCCCAACTCATGGAAGTCGTCCGCATCATTCGTTTTGTACATGCGGTAGGCCAGGACCAGCACAAGGGCCGTCACGGCAAAGCTGATGACGATCGCCGTTAGGATTAACGCCTGCGGGAGGGCATCCGTATAGGGGCCGTCCGACTGACTGAGCAGCGGCACGTCCCCCTTCTTCAAGCCGCCCATCGTCAAAATCAACAGATGCACCGCATGCGACAGGACAGCCGTCCCGATAATGACACGAAGGATCTTGCGGGAGAGGACCAGGTAGGTTGCGACTGCAACAAGAACGCCGATCAGTATCATCATTAAAGATTCCATGCTATCCATCCTCACTTATACTTAAAATAATCGTCACCAATGTCCCGATGACCGTCAAGGCCACCCCCGCCTCGAAAATGGAGACCGTCGTCAAATGGGTCTCCCCCAGCAGTGGAAATTCAACATAGGCATCTGTCTGCGTCAGAAATGGCACGTCCAAGAAAATCGAGGCGATGGCGGAGCCTGTAGCCAACAGAACCCCGAGCGCCGCCACCTTTTTAAAATCGAAGGGCATTCCTCTATGGACCGTTTCAATATCGAAGGTGATATATAAAAGCACGATGCCGGAACCGAGCACCAGCCCCCCGATGAACCCACCGCCCGGCTCATTATGCCCGGCAAAGAAGAGATAGACGCCGAGCGTCAGCACGATGAACACGACCCCTTTTACGACGGTATGCAAAATGACATCATTTATCTTCAACGTCCTTCTCTCCTTTCTTCGCCTTCAGCTTGATGATTGTATAGACGCCGAGTCCTGCAATGAACAGCACCGCGACCTCGAGCATCGTATCGAATGCCCGGAAATCCCCTAAAATGGCATTGACGATGTTCTTGCCGCCCGCCAGCTCGTAGGCATTCTCAAAGTAGACGGAGATGGCGGAAAACTTTTCATAATTCATGACCGTCAGGCCGATCAGTGTAACGGTGGCCCCAACCAGGATGGATACGAGAGCCTTCGAAAAGGCGACCTTGCGCGGCGTATTTTCCGGCTTCAGTTCGGGCAGGAACCTGAACACAATCAGGAACAGCGCAGTCGTCACCGATTCCACGACGAGCTGCGTCAAAGCCAGGTCCGGGGCACGGAATATGACAAAGAAGAATGCCACGGAATAGCCCAGTACCCCATTCAGGAGAACCGATGAAATGCGCCCTTTTGCAAATAGCAGCATGACGGATGCAAAAATCATGACAAGCACAAGAATCAGTTCGTAATATTCAATCGACGAATCCTTCGAAGGGTCCCAGCTGAATGCATCGGACAGCAGGAAGTAGCCTGCCACCACCGCCACGAAAATGATATAAATATACATAAAGTAATACGTGAGCTTCCCATTCATATAGCGCCGCGTCATACTAGCCGAGCCTTCCTCACCGGCAGTGACAAAACGCTCGTATAGGGCGTTCAGCGTAAAGCGTTCCGGGATGATGCGATAGATCGGCCGCCATTTTTTCAGCGTACGGTACAAGATGGTACCCAGCACGACCACACCGATCGTCATGAACAGCTCCGTCTTGAATCCATGCCATGCATAGATATGCGGTGTCAGCTCCTCAGGAGACGGGAAGCTCGGATAGACGCTTGCCATCGCCGGCTGGAGGATATAGTGGCCAAGTACATTCGGGAACAAGAAGATGCCGATGACAAAGGCGACCAGGACAAACGGCGAAATGAGCATGCCGAACGGCGCTTCATGCGGCGGCTTTTCCAAACGCTCCGGCCTCACCCTTCCTAGGAAGGTACGTGCCACGATGATGGTGCAGTAGACGAAAGTCAACACGCTCGCCACCCATGCCACAATCGGGAACAGCAGTCCGAACGTTTCAAGGGAGAAGATATTCAATTCCATGATGTTCAATGTAGCGACAAAGAACATCTCCTTGCTCAAAAAGCCATTGAACGGTGGAAGGCCCGCCATGGAAAAGCTGCCGATCACCGCGATTGTGAAAGTAAATGGCATAAGCGCCATCAATCCGCCCAAACGACGGATATCACGTGTCCCTACCTCATGATCGACGATTCCGACCATCATGAACAGGGCACCCTTGAATGTGGAATGGTTCACCAAGTGGAACAGCGCAGCAAACGTCGCCTGCGTGTAGAGGACCGACTCTTCGGAATAACCGAGGTGCAAAGCTGCAGATCCGAGGCCCAGCAGGCACATGATCAATCCGAGCTGGCTGACCGTGGAATACGCAAGCAACGCCTTCAAATCGAATTGCTTCACCGCATTGAAGGAGCCCCAGAAAAGCGTGACAAGTCCCATAAGGCTCACAACCCAGAACCACACCTCATGTCCGCCGAAGATGGGCGTCGTACGCGCGACGAGATAGATCCCCGCCTTGACCATCGTTGCGGAATGGAGATAGGCCGATACGGGCGTAGGCGCCTCCATGGCATCCGGCAGCCAGATGTGGAACGGGAACTGGGCCGATTTCGTAAACGCGCCGAGCAATACGAGCAGCATCGCCGGAATGAACAGCGCATGGTCCTGCAGCGCATCCGCCTGTGAGATGAGCTCCCTTATGCTGAACGTGCCGCCTATGGCATAGAGCATCAAGAATCCGGCGAGCATCGACACGCCGCCCATGACCGTGATCGTCATCGCCTTGCGTGCACCTGCGCGCGAAGCCTTCCGATGATGCCAAAACGCAATCAGCAGGAATGAAGAGACGCTCGTCAGCTCCCAAAATGCATAAAGCACCATTAAATTGTCTGATAGAACTACCCCAAGCATGGCTCCCATGAAGAGCAGCAGGTAGCAATAGAAGTGATGTAGTGATTCTTTTGTCGACAGGTAGAAAATCGAGTATAAAATGACTAAACTCCCGACACCCGTAATAAGCAGCCCCAGAATCATGCCGAGGCCGTCCAGATAGGCGGCGAAGTTTATATGAAATGAGGGTATCCACTCGACCGTATAGGTATAGGTTTCACCTTTGGCAATGCGAGGGATATATGTAGCTAAAAGCCCGAATAAAATGACGGGAACCGCGAGGACAATCCAACCGAGATGCAGTTTTTCAAATCGTCTGTATAACAGAGGGATGCTCGCGGCTACGAGAAACGGAAGCAAGATGGCAAACATGATTGTCACAAACTAAGACCTCCCCTATCGAAACCTGGAATTAAGTGAAGAAAAAGTGAAAACGCTAAACGGACTTGACTAACGATTTAACTCACTTCATAATATTGTTTCATATAGTAAGGAAAACAAATTCCAGCAGAAAAAATTATTCCGATTTTATTTTTTTTTAAAAGAAATTACAAAATTCAAATATGCCATACAAATTTAAGTATACAATACTGATAGGTTCATTGCACTGCATTAAGCCTAGCATTCACTTATTTATACTAAAATTCCCGAATTATTGTTTAACCTGAACAGGTATAATTTCAATATTAAAAAGAGGTGCAAACCGAGATGAAGCATTTGAGAGGCAGAATGGACGAAAGTATTTTAGTTTGTGTGTACTACGGATTGAATGGGGAGCGGCTGATTCGTAGAGGGCATAAACTAGCGACATTACTGGACTGCCCGTTGTATGTGATGACGGTGGATCCCAAACCGCTGGACACATTCGATGCGGAAAGATCACGCTATATCGAGCAATGGAAGCAGCTTGCGGAAGAGCTTCAGGTGGAAGAGTTCATCCTCAAAGACAATGAAAAGCGTCCGATCCAAAAGGTCATCAATGAAGTGGCGCGCAATTATGAGATTACACAGATCATCGTCGGCCAAAGCGCACAAAGCCGCTGGGAGGAAATCACGAAAGGCTCCTTCCTGAATGTATTGCTGAAGGAGGTCCCGTTCGTCGACTTCCATATCGTGTCCATCAAGCGCCCGACGGAGGATGATGCCTATGATGTGTACGAAAAAGGAGTACGCGCCTATCTGATCGAGACGGAGGACCATTTCAAGATTGCCTTCACATGTCCTAAGTCCGCTTCCATCGAGGGCATCTTCTTCAAGGAGATCGGCACCGACTTCGATAATGGCATCTTCAAGTTCACCTATGACAACAAAATGCAGGAACTGACGATTACAGAGGGCATCGTCGTCAATCCGGAAAAAATACCGGAAGGGGCGAAGCCGTCATTGAATCCCGACAGGTAGGGATGTCTGAAAATCCTTTTGCCGCCTCCCCCTGCATCCCAATAAAAGCCCCGCCTTCAAGTGGGCATTTACTAGAAAAAGAGCCGTCCGGAAATGGACGGCTCTTTTTTAGAATCCATCGATAGGAGCGAACAGCAGTGCAGTATAAGAAAATCAAGTCCAAAAAGTTGTATGAACAGGTGGCAGAAGTACTCGAGCAGCGGATGGCCGATAAGAAGCTCCTGCC
>JAZUQF010000264.1:0-1736 GCA_045605545.1 Lysinibacillus sp. | reverse complement strand
CCAAAGCGTGAACCCTTGAATCCTGCAAAATTATGATAGCCGACAGGAATCGGAATCGGTACATTCACCCCAACCATGCCTACATCAATTTCCGTTGTGAACTTACGGGCAGCCGCCCCATCATTCGTGAAAATCGTCACGCCATTGCCGAGCTCATGCTCGTTGATCAATTCGATTGCTTCTTCCAACGAAGCGACACGGACAATATTACGCGCCGGACCGAACACTTCCTGCTCGTAGATTTCCATCCCGGGCTTTACATGATCCAACAGCGTCGGGCCGACAAAGAAGCCCTTGGATTCCTTGACGATCGGCAGTTCACGGCCGTCGCACACAACTTCCGCTCCTTCCTCTATCCCTCGCTCGATTGCTGCCAGGACGGCATCCTTCGACTGCTGCGAGATAACGGGACCGAAATCTGTACCGGGCTCCGTATAGGCACCTACCTTCAAGGCGGCGATTTTTTGCTTTAAAATAGCCACGAGTGCGTCCGCCGTTTCTTCTCCGACAGGCATCAATGTAGAAATCGCCATACAGCACTGCGAAGCCGCACCATACGCAGCTCCGATAAAGGCATCTGCCACCTGCTCGAAATCTGCATCCGGCATGACGACCATGTTGTTTTTCCCACCACCAAGTGCTGTGACGCGCTTGCCGTACTTTGCACCTGTTTCATAGATGTAGCGTGCCACAGGTGTCGAGCCGACGAATGAAATGGCCTGTACTGTCGGGTTTTCCAGCAGCTCGTTCACCACATCTTTATCTCCATTAATCACTGTCCATATCCCATCTGGCAGGCCGGCCTTTTTCCATAGCTCACTTACAAATAAAGCCGTCATCGGCACACGCTCGGATGCTTTTAAAATGACCGCATTCCCAACGGCCACCGCCATGCTCGTTTGGGCAAGCGGGACCATAATCGGAAAGTTGAACGGTGAGATGGCCGCCACTACACCTAGCGGGTACTTGGCTGAATAGGCGTTGATCTGTCCGCCAACGTTCACTGAATACTCGCCTTTCACCAGATGCGGTGCACCAATGGCCAGATCCACCGATTCGATGCCGCGAGTTACCTCTCCCCTTGCATCCTCCAGCGTCTTGCCGCTTTCCTGACAAATGATTTGAAGCAGTTCATCCATATGTTCAACCAGTAAATTCCGGAACTTCAATACGATTTCAGCCCGCTTTGCTACGGACAAATCCCCCCATGGCCGGAATGCAGCCTTCGCCGTCGCAATTGCCTCCCGTGCCTCCTCTGTTGTAGCGAGCGGCACTTCCGCAATAATTTCTCCTGTTGTCGGGTTATAGACAGAACCGAAACGCCCGCTTTTTCCTTCCACCATTTCGCCTCCGATAAAATGCGTAAGCGTTTTTACCCCTTGTGCTGCCGTCATACATAACTCCTCCTTCATTATGAATAAATTCTCAAGCCTCGAAGTTACGACTAGTCAACCATCCTGTTTTATCGTAAGATGGAAAAAGTATATTTCAGTGACCAAAGTCACTAACCGCGGTCAATTAAATCATATTCCATTAAATAATCGCTCGTCAATGCGCATTTTTTCTCTATTAATTCAATTATTCATCATTAACTATTGTTGCATAGCATATTTAAAAGGAGGTCTTTTATGGAGTATTTAACGGAGCGACAGAAGAAGGCATTGGAAACCCGGGAGAAATTGTTGGCCAAATCACTAGAGCTGTTTGGAAAGCATGGATTTGAACATGTATCGGTC
>JAZUQF010000263.1:0-16416 GCA_045605545.1 Lysinibacillus sp. | reverse complement strand
GGTAGTGATTCTTTCGACATTTTCTTCCACCTGCTCTCTCGTGACATATTTTGTCATGAAAACAGTGACGCCGCCTTCGTTATTTAATTTCACCTCGTCCATTAAAGTATCCATTAAATACAGCCCCAAGCCACCTTCTCGTAACATCGCTACATTTTCATCTTCTTTATATGGACCAATCTTTGTTTTGATTTCCTCGAAATTAAAGCTATTGCCGTAATCCGCTACCATGATTTCCATCTTATCTTCGTATAGGGCACATCCCATTACAACTTCGCCTTCTTCACCATCATAGGCATGGTGGACAACGTTTGTAACGGCTTCCCCAGTAGCGATCTTCAAGTCTTCAATCTCATCATACGTAAATCCTAACCGGGACGCTAAGCCAGAAACAGCAAGCCTGATCACACTAACATATTGCGGTTTGGCAGGCACACGAATTTCGACATAATCAAATGCTCTCATTACTGATTTCCACCTTTTTATCCGTTTCGATATCCATTAGTTCGCTTAACCCTGTAATTTCAAAAAGGCGAATGAGGCGGTCCGTCAAGCCAACCAGCTTGAATTCCCCTTTTTCCCTTACCACCTTTTTATAAAACGCAACGAAAATTCCCAAGCCTGTACTATCCATATAGCTTACTTTCGATAAATCCAACTCAATAACCAATCCTTCGACGATGCGAATCGAGTCCAGCTCTTCCCGTAAAATTGGAGCTGTGAAAGTATCAATCTCACCTTCAACAAATCCTCGCATTACATTCCCATCTTCCCGAAATTGCACATTAACATTCATACCGGACACCTCCAATTAGACTATATTACAATTCCCTTGCTAAAAAAAGTTAAACCTGCTTTTTATCATTTTTTTAAAATCACTACCGTAAAATCATCTTCCAGCCCGAAATCCTGGAGTTTCTGCAGTTCTTCATATAGCTCCTCGCACATTTGCTGCGCCTCCAAATCGAGATATTTCAACAGCAGCCCTTCAATGACCTCCCGGGAATCTACATCCTCCTGCTTCCTGAATTCCGTCACTCCATCCGTCATCATGACGATGAAATCCCCGTCCTCCAAGGTAATGTCGAACTGCGGGTATTGGATTTCCGGCATAATCCCCAGCAGCAGCCCCTTCGACTCCAATGCATGGAATTTTTTTTCGGACGCTTTATAATGCAATGCCGGTTCATGGCCAGCCGATCCATAGGTAAACTTGCCGCTTTGAATATCCAGACGTCCAAAGAACATGGATACGAACATGCTGTCATCTACACTTCTTTCGATGATGCGGTTCAACACCTGCAGAACATAGGAGGGATTGCCGTTCGCATATTCGAGCGTATCCAGGCCGTATTTCACCATGGACATGCAAAGGGCGGCGGGAACTCCCTTTCCTACCACATCCGTGACGGCCACACTCAAAGTATGCTCGTCATCATTCAGAAAATGGACATAGTCCCCGTTCATCTTGCGGATCGGTACCGACACCATGCCGACATCGACTGAACTTACTTTCGGGACGGTTGTCTTCAGCAGCATACTCTGAATCTTCGCCGCTACATTCATTTCAATCCGAAGCTCTTCCTGCTGCTCCAAGAGGCTCTGATGTTCCCGTAGCGTCAGCCCGAAATGCACCATGATTTCTATAAGGAAATCATATCCATGCGAAACAGCTGCCGGTAATTCAGGGCAGATTTCTTCCATTGAAGCCTTATGGATGCTGATCACTTCTTCAGGCGCTATATTCTTTTGGATCAGTTGCCGGATAAAGTTCTGACCTATATATAAATTACGTTCGGTTTGGCCCTCGATATAATCAGCCAAAATCCGCTTGTATTGAACCTGGAGCTCCTTCATTGTCCATCACGTCCCATCAAAGCCATTTTTCAACCTTTACAGTTGTTCCCTTCCCGGTCGCTGATTGAATCTCGATGCGATCCATCAGCCGCCTCACTCCAGGCAGACCAGCCCCAAGACCTCCCGAAGTAGAATATCCATCCTCCATTACCTTGCGGACATCATCTATTCCTGGCCCTTTGTCGGTGGCGGTAATTAAAATGCCGGTTTTCTCCCCAGTCTCCAGACGCTCGATGACGATTTCACCAGCCCGTGCATACAGATAGATATTCCTGGCCAATTCGCTGATGACGGTCGTAATCCGTGCCTGGTCCACTGTACCAAAGCCGATTTCCTTTGCTATATTGCGGCCTATTTGCCTTGCAGCCACAATGTCCCATTCCGTTATAATATCAATTGTAGATTTCCCACTCATCTCCGAACCCCCAGTTCTATCGGGAGATTCCTGCTCAAATCATTTTAATGCAATCTTGCCGCTACCTGCCTTTTTGTCATAGCGATTCCTAGATGACTAAGAATATTTGGGTAGGAACCCCTTTTTAAATTATATATTATTTGCAAGAAAGTGCATTGCATCTTTATGTTTTCCACAAACCGGAACACAGCCATCTTCCTGCGTCCTTCAAAACCCACTAAACCAACTCGGATAGTACCTTCCTATTTCCTACCTTTAAATTAACCCATATGCCAAATATAAACAAGATTCCATTCTCCCCAAATCGGAGGAAATAAAAAAAGAAAAGCATCGACACAATGCACTGTCTCGACGCTTTCCATTTATGTATTTAAAATTTGACTAGCCCCAAGCTGATCGCCAATGCGACGTCCACTTTTTCCATCAGTGCATCATCCAGCTGTGTAATCCGGTCTGTCAACCGAGATTTATCAATAGTACGCAACTGCTCAAGCAAAATCACCGAATCACGTTCGAAACCATATTTTTTCGCATCAATTTCAACATGCGTAGGTAATTTTGCTTTTTGAATTTGCGCAGTAATTGCAGCGATGATTACCGTCGGGCTAAATCGATTACCGATATCGTTTTGGATAATTAACACAGGTCTTGTACCACCTTGCTCGGAACCGATCACAGGTGAAAGATCTGCGAAAAAAACGTCCCCACGCTTTACAATCAAATTGTCATCCCCCGCTAACGAGACGCTCCACCATATGCTCCGCTTCATATTCTGCATGTAGGCATTCACTACAAATAGTCAGATTTATGTGCGACATTTCCACATAGCCTTTCATTAAAGCTTCCCGTATTTGATTTGGTTGCTTATGCCTTGAAAACCTTTCAGCCGACATGTACGTGACCTCATTTTCGCCAAAATAACTAAGTTCGAACGATTCGTTGAACTGGATAATAAAATCATTTGGTTGCTTAACAATTACGTCCTGCATTTCTAATTTCTTTGCGTACACAAAAAGCACCTCCACCAAAAACCATACGTGCACTTCTCAATCACAAGTTTATTCTAACACCGATAACCCGGCATGAAAAGACAAGAATAGAAAAAGTTTGACAATTCCTGTTTTTAATTATGGTTTTTAGGGAACTATAAATGTTTATTCATTTTTGTATACTCTTGGGACGCGAGAAGTGATAATGCACGGCACTTCATAGTTAATTGTGTCGCATTTTGTCGCCCACTCGTCGATTGAAATGAAATCGTTTCCTTGTGCACCCAGCAAAGTTACTAACTCACCAATATTATATGCACGAGGCAATAAAATCATACATTGATCCATGCAAATTCTCCCTACAATCGGACAGCGCTCTCCATTTACAAGGACCGTCTGCCCGGTGAGCTTGCGAATCATGCCGTCAGCATAGCCGATCGGCAATGTTCCAATGTAGCAGTCCTCCTCCGCTGTAAAGGCAGCCCCGTAGCCTACCGACTGACCCGCCTTCAGTTTCTTCACGTGGACCAGCTCCGTCTGCAAAGAAAATGCCTGCCTGATCGGAAACGGCATGATGTCCGCTACATATTCCGAAGGGGCCAGTCCATATAGGGAAATGCCGTACCTTACCGCATCGAACTGCAACGACGCATCTTTTATCAATGCCGTCGCTGTATTGGCTGCATGGACAAGCCTTGGTTTGGTCGGCATGGCATCCACCATGTCCCTGAAAAGGGTTGCCTGCCCTTCAAAATAGGTAGCATCCTCCTCATCCGCCGTGGCGAAATGAGTGAAGATGCCATCTACTACAAAATTCGTTGCCCCCTGCATTTCTTCGTATAGCTCAAGCAACTGCTCCTTAGAGGTTACACCGATCCTGCCCATGCCGGAATCGATTTTTATATGTAATAGCAGCGGCTTTGAAAGCCCTTCTACTAATTTAGCTTGTTTAACCCATTCTACTGAAAACACCGTCAACATGATGCGGTTGGCACTTGCGTACGGCACGAATGATATTGGGGTATGGCCTAAAACCAAAACATCGACATCCGGGAAGTGCCGTCTCATCCGGACAGCCTCATCAGGTGTGGCAACTGCCAGGATGGCCGCCCCTGCCTGCAATGCAGCCCGCGCTACCGCTACATCCCCATGTCCGTAAGCATTCGCCTTTACTACCGCAATGATCTGCACACCCTCCTGCAGGTGGCTCCGCAGATTTTGTACATTCTCTCGAATTGCCTGTAAATCAATAATTGCCTTTGTCGGACGGTACTGTTGTGTATGCTCCATTTTCTGTTATACCCTCTTTTACAATTTTTAAACTTCCGTTTGTTGTTCGTCTATATCCGTCCAACAAAGCTTGGCCCTCTCTATTTCAGGCCGCCCGCCGTCATGGAGGATGCTACCTCCATCATCTCCTCACGCGACAGCTTCGTGGATGCCAGGAAGAACGATATACCATCTTTTTCCCAGCTGATGGATGTATCCGTGATGGCCCCGATTGTAAAGCCCAGGTCGGCCAAGTCGCCCGGTGCAAATACAGGAAGTACGGAATTCCCCGCTTTGGCAGGCTGCTGCATCAACGTGAAGGCCTTGTCTCCTTCATAAGTCAGGATGATGCGTTCCATCCCCGACTCCTGGACGGTCTGCTCATCAACAAAATTTGTACCATCCCATTGTACAGTCGGATAGTGCGTGTGGAACTCTTTGTTTTCTACATCGGCAGCCGCAACTTCATTTTCCCCATTTTCAGAGAATTTTTCAACTGCATATTCTTCTTTTTTATGGGCAACTGACAAATTAATGTCCTTGAAGTCGATTAAGATTTTTTCCTCTTGTGTTTCATCCATAATTGTAACAGATTTAGGAAGCATCGTATCCTTATCCACTACGATTTTTTGAAGTGGAAGACCCGTTTTATCGGCATTGCGGGTAGCCGTTTCAAATACATAGGCTCCATCCTCTTCCTTCATCACCGCTTTTTTGTCCTGTACAAGGTCCTCCGCCAGTGCACCAATCAGGTAGGCTTGGCTATTTTGCTTCGGCCATTCGCTTTGGAACTTATAGGTTTTCCGGAGTGCCGGCGTCACCACAAAGACACCCTCTTCATTGCGCACAATCATCTGCGTCACATTGTCATTCTGCTCCGTTACGGTCACACGATAGAAGTCGGGCTTTGTATGCCAAACATTCACATCGTATGTACGAGGCTCTCCACCTGTCTTCATCTCCATCGTCGCCGTTAGCTCGTACCCTTTTCCATCACCCCATTGTTCATCCAGTTTCTTTACAACCTTTTCCTGAGACGCGCCTCCACAAGCCGTCAACAACATACCCAGCATCACTAGCAGACCGAATAATCGAAAACGCACTGCTCCACCCTTTCTCCATGTTCCTTACCGTAAGTGTATGGCGTGTTTCGGCAATTTATGTACTATTTCATCAGGACAACTTGCGCAGCAGCCACCTGCCCCGTATGAGTGATGCTGACAAAGCCGTTCACAGCCTCCCCGTCGAAGTATAGAACAGGCTTCCCCGATTCACCTTTCAGGATTTCAATCTGGTGCAGCTCACACCCTTTTCCAATCCCGGTGCCGAGCGCCTTTGCATAGGCCTCCTTCGCGGCGAACCGCCCCGCCAAAAATTCAACCTGGCGGGATGCAGAAAGCGTATCCAAGACCGCCCGCTCCCGCTCCGTCAAAATCCGTTCTGCAAATTTAGAAGACCGGCCGTGCGCTTTTTCAATTCTATCTAATTCAACCAGATCGAGTCCGATTCCTAAAATCATATGGGCCTCATCCTTTCATTCTACTGTGCAATGCATGTATAATACGGATAAATCGAGGTGGAATTATGTTTATTCGCAATGAAAATTTCAAACAGTATATCAATGCCTACCCTGTTGTTTCCACACTGATTACAATCAACCTTGCCATTTACATTATGACATTAATCCCGAAACTGGGGGATGAAATTTTCTATTTCGGAGTCAGCGTCAACGGATTGATTGTACAGGGGGAATGGTGGCGCATCGTCACTTCCATGTTCCTGCATGGCGGCCTGATGCATATTCTGTTCAACATGTTCTCTTTGTTTCTATTCGGTCCTGAGCTGGAGAAGATGGCAGGCAAGCGCCGCTTCCTGGTCCTCTACTTTTTATCAGGCATCGGAGGAGGCTTGGCGACATTGGCGACGCAGAACGCGCTTTATGCAAGTGTCGGTGCAAGCGGTGCCCTCTTCGGGATCTTCGGAGCGTTCGGCGCCCTTCTGTTCCGTTACCGCAACTCCTTGCCCCAACTGCGCCAGATCATCCTGCCGATCATTGTAATCAGCGTCATCATGACATTCCTCCAACCGAATGTAAATGCCGCAAGCCATATAGGCGGCCTCGCAACCGGGTTTGTCATCGGCCTGTTCTTCTTCAAGCCGAGGCCTACCGCCGTACGGAAAGGCTGGTAACGAACGGGGGAGTTCTTGTCTACCGTTTCTTATGCAGTGGTTTCCCGAAAAAGTAAAAGCTTCCGCGGATTCTATTCCGCGGAAGCTTTTGTATGTTCAAACCAGTCCATCAATATTTCTATATCCTTTTGCTCCATATGATAGGCCCTCGCCTCGGCACCCGTCATGCCGGACATAACCACTACACGCCCCGTGGCCACCTGCCTCCTCCGTTGGAAGTAGCTCTGCCTTTGCTCCGCCACCTGAATGCGCCGCTTCTCTACAAAAAAGGTAACACGGCTGACTTGCCTATAAACAATTGTCAGCTGTGAATCAACCAGGGTGAAGCCCGCCGTCCTATGCTGCCACATGCCCAACAGCATGATGGGAATGGCCAGCAGGGCCGTAAACAGGCCATAAGGGAAAAAGTAGTAGGTAGGCACTGCGACCAGCGGCAACAGCCACAAGAAATCAATCCGGTAGAAGAAAGAGCGGGCCCGTCTAGGAGGTCGTATAAAGTCTGCCCCCTCTACCGCAAAATCAAACTGCGGAAAAGTTTCTGCAAGCCGGACCAGCGCCTCCTTTTTAGAAATCAACGGAAACAACGTAATCTTCTTATCCTGCTCCGATGAGAACCCACCACCTGCACTTTCCACCTGTACGGTAGCTAGCCCAAAAGGCTGACGCAGAGGATTTTCCACGATTTTAACCGCCTGCACCCGGTTGAGTGGGATGGTGATGCGCTTTTTCTCCACAAGCCCCCGGGTGATGATCAATCGGTCATTTTCCTCCGTCACTGTGAAATCATAATAGTTCAGCAGCGTAATCGCGACCGAAATGATCCAAGCACCCAACAGCCCGATGAAGATGAGGGAGGCGACAATCGCCACGCCGTATTGGATGAGATACGTAAATTCATCATAGATCCATTCAAACGGGATATACTCGGCAAATTGGGACAAGGCGGCGAATACCCCGAAAATCACAACACCGATGCCGCTTGATGTCGTCGCCAGGAGGATGAGGTCCTTTGGGGACATTTTATGGATGACCCGTCCAGTCGGCATTTGGGCTTCATCCTCCTCGATCAGCTGCGGATCCAGCTTTGCCCTATTCATCTCCCGTTCAATTTGGTCGGCGGCAGCAAGGGTAATGGCCGTCAATTCCGCTTCCGGCTTCCCATCCTTGCTTCCGGCCGTTTCCACCACCACCTGGACGAGGCCGAAAATCCGGTGGAAAATTCCCTCCTTATAATTCAGGCTTTGAATGCGCTCAAACGGGATATAGCGCTTTTTCTTGACGAACAGCCCGTATTCTACACGCAGCTCACCGTCTTCAAACCAATACCCGAACGTCCACCATTTCAGAACGCCCGATACCAATGTGAATGTAACTGCTACAAACAATATTAAGAGCGGAATCATCTGGCTGAAGAAGTCCTCGTCGCGGAAATCCAATGTAAAATTGAAGCCGTTCGCTACTACAATGATGATAATGGGTACTGCCATGTCCTTCAGCGCCTTCATGACATTGATGAGCACAGCCGCCGGATGCAGCTTATATTTAGACATCATCCTCAGCCACCCTTGCCAGTTCCGAAATACGCGCCCTCAGCCCATCTGCCTCATGCATCTCCAAAAATGGAATCGTATGTGTCGTCGCGGCCGATGAAATGGAGATGTTCGATAGGCCGTACCGCTTCAAGATTGGCCCCTGCTCCGTATCTACATGCTGTACCCGTACCATCGGAATCAATGTACGCGTCACAATGAACAGACCGCTCTGGATTTCAATTTCTTGCTCCCTGACTTCATATCGCCAGATTCGATGGCGTATATTCGGAAACAGCCATATCAGAAAAATCAGGGCCGCTATAACGATGGTCCACCCAATCAGATGAAGATAGAAAGGCCCTTCAAAATAATAAGTCAACACTGATGTCGCTCCTGCCGCCAAAGCCAGAAACAGCGTCTGGAACACTCCATATATACGCCATACCGTTACTCCCTTTTCGGGAATTTTATATTTCGGCTGCTCTCTCACCTGCACCACCTCTTCTCTCTATTTTATTTTATACGGGACAGGATAGGGAAATGTTTCACTTTTCCCCGTCATCCCCCATCCCTAAAAAGGAAAAAAGCCGTCCCCATAAGGAACGGCTTCGCTTCATTTATACTATTTTTCATCACGACGGCGAGGTCGACGGTCGCGGTCACGATCACTGCGACGACGGTCTCCACCACGGTCATTGCGTCCGCCACCACTGCGGCCACGGCTTCCGCCGCCACTACGGCCACGGTCTCCACCGCCACTGCGGCCACCACGTCCTTGAGAACGTTCACGGCGCATCGGCAATGGACGCTCTTCTGTAATTGCTACAGGCGTTGCATCCGGCTCTTTTGTCATTGATTTAAGAGCTGCCGCCACTAAATCAACCGCTTCATTGTTTTCCAACAATTGTGCAGCCATTTCGCGGTAGCTGCCTAGGTCATTATTTTGTACAAGCTCTACAAGCGTCTGCATCGCTACTTCCTGCTGTCCGGCAAGCGCCTCTTCAGTGCTTGGTGGACGAAGTGGCGTCATGCGCTTCTTCGTCGTTTCTTCCACAATGCGCAGGTAGCCCATTTCACGTGGTGTTACGAATGTGATTGCAAGACCTGACTTACCCGCACGTCCTGTACGGCCGATACGGTGAACGTATGATTCCGGATCTTGTGGAATATCGAAGTTGTAAACATGTGTTACACCCGAAATATCCAATCCACGAGCCGCTACGTCTGTAGCAATCAGGATATCGATTTTACTTTCTTTGAATTGGCGCAATACAGAAAGGCGCTTCGCTTGTGATAGGTCTCCGTGGATTCCTTCAGCAAGATAGCCACGAAGTCCTAAAGCTTGGGACAATTCATCAACACGGCGTTTCGTACGGCCGAAGATGATAGCCAGTTCCGGCTTCTGCACATCCAGAAGGCGTGTCAGCACATCAAACTTCTCGCGCTCCTGCGCTTTTACGAAGAACTGCTCGATATTTTCCATCGTCAATTCCTTCGCCTGGATTTTAACGATTTCCGGATCGCGCATGAATGTCTCTGCAATTTTACGGATTGCTGGAGGCATTGTAGCAGAGAACAGCAATGTCTGGCGTTCAGCCGGTACGTTTTCCAAGATTGAATTGATATCGTCGATGAAGCCCATGTTCAGCATTTCATCCGCTTCGTCCAATACGAGCGTCTGTACGTTGTCCAGCTTCAGTGTACGGCGGTTGATATGGTCGATGATACGTCCCGGTGTACCCACGATGATCTGCGGTCTGTTTTTCAGCGCGCGGATTTGACGTCCGATTTCCTGGCCACCGTATACGGATAGTAATTTCACGCGTTTATCATAACCGATTTTATATAGCTCTTCAGAAACTTGGATAGCCAGCTCACGAGTCGGCGCAATGACTAAAGCTTGAATATTCGGGTTTTTAGGGTCAATTTTCTCTATTAAAGGAATGCCGAATGCGGCAGTCTTCCCGGTACCTGTTTGCGCCTGGCCCAATACATCGCGGCCCGCCATTGCAAACGTAATCGTACCTTCCTGGATAGGTGTTGCTTCTTCAAATCCCATACGCTTTACTGAACGTAATGTAGATTCACTAATGTTTAATTCTGAAAAATTTGTCAAACTCTTCAATCTCCTTTTTCCTTTTAAGTTGACAAATGGTTACATTTTCAGATGAAGTATGTCGGCAAAATCGAGCCTTTATGTGGAACGTTTCCGTTACTTAACAATTCTCTCTGCTTGCTGCAGAGCTCTCTTATATGAAAGGGAAAGCCCGGTCTCTGCCGAGCGGTTCAATTCTATCGTTTAGTTGTTTCAATCCAAAAGAAGGATTATAAAAATAGAATGAAACCGTTAAATTCAAAAAAAAGTACTCTTCAACAATAATCATGAAGAGTCTTCGCACAAAATGTATCCATTGCTTAACATAGTCTAACACGGCATTCTACACGTTGCAATGTTTATGCTCAAATCATAAATCACCCGACTATGGATCCTTCGCCAGAAATGCGACTGCCTCTAAAAACCATTCATCACAATCTTCGCTGTAGCATATATGATGCTTCCCGCAGTCCGAAATATACAGCTGCTTTTCCTTGGCGGGAATTTTATCATAAAGGTATTGGGCGGTAGCCGCCGGGACAATTTCGTCGAGCGCCCCCTGCACGATGAGTACAGGACAGGTAATATGACCGATGTACGGCTCCGTTCTCTTCACGATTTCCATGAATTGAATCGCTGCGGAGGGAGGCACATCCCTTAACTTATGCCGATAACGCTGAAAAAGTTCGTTTTCACGAAGCTTGCGATGAAATGCATCGTCCGCCATCGAACGAATGTCCTGTGCCATCTGGCGAGGACTCACATATTTTGCGGCTGCGCTCAGGAGGAGGAGTTTTTTCACAGGATAGCGTTTTGCCAGGTACATGGCGATGACGCCGCCCATCGAAAAGCCCGCCACCATCACTTCATCCACCTTCTTCGCAAGGCTGCGGTAGGCCAGCTCGGCGTCCATGAGCCAGTGCTCCGCCTTGTATCCCTTCATGTGGAGAGAATCCGCCTCTCCATGCCCTGAGAATGTCGGCGTCTCCACCAGCCAGTCCGTATGCTCCTTCACGCAGTCTGCAAATGGCTGCACTTCATAAGGCCCTCCTGAAAAGCCATGTAAAATCAATATTCCCACCGTCATCTTTGCTACCCCACCTATTTTGCAGGCTCGGCCAAGCGCCATGCTTGTCCGATGCCCCTCTAAAAAACCGCCCGGAAACATGAAAATTCCCGGGCGGACCTGCTCCTCTCGTCCATTCCATCTACCTAATGGAAGGAGCATTTAGTAAGTTATTATTGCCTAGAGATAAGGAAGGCGCCAGCAAGACTTTTCGCCCCCTTCTTCTCCTGTCATTTAAAAGTATTGACAATCTCCTCGAGTTTCATGCCACGGGAGCCTTTCAACAAAATTAATGTATGCTCATCCGCATCTTGGCGGATTGCCTCTATGATTGGTGCGTAGTCCGTTTCCGTATAAACAAGACGGGACGCATCGAATGCAGATTGCAGCTTTTCATACAGCCACTTCATGCGCGGACCATATAGGCACACACGGGCGATGGATGCATCGATTTCTTCGGCTATCTGTTCATGGAACGCCCGTTCATCCTCTCCAAGCTCCAGCATGTCGCCGAGCACGAGCCATTTTTCCGGCCGCATGTTCGTCGATTTGATAAAGCGGATTGCTGCACGCATGGATGTAGGGGCGGCATTATAGGCGTCGTTGATGAACAACGGCCCATTCTCCACAGGCACGAGCTGCATACGCATATCCGTCAAGGAAACCTGTTGCAGCGATGTACGGATCTGGTCATCCGTCAGGCCAAGCGCTTTGCAGACCAGCATGGCTGCCAGCGTATTCTTCACCTGGTGTTCGCCAAGGACGGAGATGTCGAACGTTCCCTCGATGAGCCCCTTCGTTCTGAAGCGGCTGCCCGTTTCCGTCGTTTCGATATGAGCGGCCGCCAGCGTGTTCTCTTCGCCGAAGCCAAATGACATCGTTTCCGTATAGGCATCCTCTGCCACCTGCTTGCGAAGGAGCGGTTCATCGCCATCATAAAACAGCACGCCCTCTTCTAGCAGCCCCTTCGTAATCTCATACTTCGCCTGTGCGATGCCTTCACGGGAACCGAGCTCCTGCATATGCGCTTCACCGATATTGGTGATGATGGCCAGATGAGGGCGGGCGATGCGCGTCAGCAGCTCGATCTCTCCAAAACCGCTCATGCCCATCTCCAGCACCGAAACCTCCGTGTCTTCATCCAGCTGCAAAATCGTAATCGGCAGACCGAGCTGATTATTGAAGTTGCCGATTGTCTTCTGCACCTTGAAATATGGGGACAATGCACCCGCCAGGATATCCTTGGTGGAGGTTTTGCCGTTGGAACCTGTAATTCCTATGAAAGTCGCCTTATGTTCACTTCGGTAGGCGACGGCCATCTGCTGGAGGGCCGCTTCTGCATCATCCACAAAGATGAGGGGGCGCCCCTGCGGCGGATTCGGCTCATCCTTCAGCCAAAGGGAAGCTGCAGCCCCCATTTCAAATGCCTGCTCGACAAACCGGTGCCCGTTTGCCTTTTCACCACGGAACGGTACGAAGAGGTCGCCGGGCTCGATTGTCCGTGTATCAATCGAAATGCCCGTTACGACCGTATCTTCATGGTCCTGCTCACTGATTTTCAACCATGCTGCCAGTTGTGCTAATGTCTTTTTCATCTCATCATCAATCCTTGTTGTATTGAAGCTTTTGCTTTTCTGCATGGCGCTCTATAGCCAGTTCGACAAGGCTGTCGATCAGTTGCGGATAACTCACGCCTGTATGCTGCCATAAAAGGGGGTACATGCTGAACGGCGTAAAGCCCGGCATTGTATTCACTTCGTTGATGAGCACTTCCTCATCCGGTGTAACGAAGAAATCGGCCCGTACGATACCCGAGCAATCGAGCACCTTGAAGGCAGCCTTCGCCATCTCGCCCATCTTGCCAAAGACCTCATCCGGGACTTCGGCAGGGATGATCAATGTAGTCGACCCGTCCTTATATTTGGAATCATAATCATAAAAGTCCGTAACAGGCTTGATTTCACCGGCAACGGATGTCTTCGGCTCGTCATTGCCGAGCACGCCCATTTCAATTTCTCGCCCTACTATTCCCTGTTCTACAATGATTTTGCGGTCATACTGGAGGGCAAGCTCGATTGCGGCAATCAATTCCTCACGGTTCGCCGCCTTGCTGATTCCTACACTCGAACCTAGATTAGCGGGTTTGACGAACAGCGGCGCCTGCAGCTTCTCGCAGTTCGAGAGGATTTCATCGCGGTTTTTTTCCCATTCACTGCGGATGAAATAAGTGTATGGTGTCTGCGCCAGGCCAGCCATTTCGAATAGCTGCTTCATGACCACCTTATCCATGCCGGCCGAGGATGCCAACACACCATTCCCGACGTACGGCACGTTCAGGACTTCCAATAGTCCCTGCACTGTGCCATCTTCCCCATTCGTGCCGTGCAACAGCGGGAAGATGACATCAAATTGCTTATCGTTATGCGCCTGAATGAAATTTATTATATTGTTGGGCTTCTTGCCCGGTTCGAACTGTAGCTGTTCAATTGTTTCAACAGGAGCTGTCAATTGAGATCCGATCAGCCATTCACCATCCAATGTAATAAAGATTGGATGCACTTCATATTGTTCGAAATCCAGGGCCTGCGTCACCGCCTTGGCAGTCGAGAGCGATACTTCATGCTCTGCAGACTTCCCTCCATATAATAAACCGATTCTCTTCTTCATCTTGTTGACCTCCTTAAGTATCCCTAGTTTATCACGAAATAAAATTCCCAATAAACTAAATCCCTTGCTTCCTTGAAAAAGGGCTGTCGCGAAATAGTTTCGAGACAACCCTAGCCGATTTGTATTAGTTCATCATAGTCCTGCTTCATTATATCGTCCAAGTCGACCCATACCTCATCGGGGAAATTGTAGTCGGATAGCATCCGGATTTCTATCCCATACCGTGCCTGCTTCTCCATTTTGAACAAGGAGAGCAGCGCCCCCTCCTTCACAAAGTGCCTGCACGCCCGCAGCACCCTTGGATCAATCGCCGGAATGGCCTGCTTTGACTTACGGCGCCAAAAGCCGCCTGTTCCCTCTTTTTCGTGAATCATCCTATTGAACAGATTCGCAATGAGCAGTTCGTTGTCCCCTAGAAAACGGAAGTACACCTTCGTCATCTTATCCGCCGGGGATGCATAAAAAGCGTAGCGGTTCTCAAGCTTTGCCAAAAACGGGGAGTCAAGCGGCTCACGCTTATGCGCAAAGTACAACAGTTCAGCCTGCTCCATCGGCGACAGCTGGTTGACATTCTTTTCGGTTTGGAAATCCACCCAGCACAGGTCGCCATCCATGTCCGGCAGCTCTTTGACGAATGGCACCATATCTTCCGCAGGTACGAAATCAAAGTGTGTATGCATATTAAAGGAGCCGTCCTCATAGGCGTGTTTTAGCAGCAGCACATTTTTCATCGGGTCGACGGACGAGAAAAACTGCTTATAGGAAAGCCCACTATAGATGACGAATTGGTCCACATCGTTCATATGCACATACAAATGGTGAATAAAGTCATCTGCGCTTTTCATTTTCCTTGCCATCCCACGTCCACTCCTCGCCCAAATAATATGATTATTATATGACGGTTTTGCTTTTTTTGAAACAATTTAAATTTTATATCGTCATATGTTTGTCTTCTTTATAGAAGAAGGTATTTTCACGTAAAATATGTTACACTAAGTCGTCAATACAGTTTACGCTAATCTCAGCAAAATGACTTACTAAATAAGGTGGCATGTATGAATAACAACCAACAATTTACAAAGCGTTTCGACTGGACGCTGGCTTTCATACTTCTGGCTTTTCTCGCTATCAGCCTGCTCGCTATTTCTTCAGCGCAAACATCCGGGCAATACGGAACCAACTTCGTACCACTGCAGATCCGCTGGTATATCATCGGTGCCGTCATTGTGGCCTTTGTTATGTATTTCGAACCCGACCAGTATAAGAAGATGGCCTGGATTCTCTATGGCTTCGGTGTATTCCTGCTCGTCATGCTCGCCATCATACCCGAGGGCGGCTTCGCTGTCCGTGTAAACGGGGCGAAGAGCTGGTTCTCCACACCGGTCGGAAACATTCAGCCCGCGGAGTTCATGAAGACTTTTTATATTCTGGCACTCGCTTATTTAATCAGCAAGCACCACGAAAAGTACCAGTTGAAGACAATCAAAACAGACTTCCTGCTGCTAGGGAAAATGGCCATTACACTATTCGTGCCGCTCGCCTTCATCATGACGCAGCCGGACCTTGGCTCTTCGCTTGTCTTCCTGGCCATTACTGCGGCCCTCGTCATCGTGGCGGGAATTTCATGGAAGATCATCTTGCCGATGTTCGGTGGAGCGGTACTCATCGGCGGAACCCTTTTATGGATGGCCCTGTTCATGCAGGACTTTTTGGAGAAGCTGGGCTTCGACCCTTATCAATTCGCCCGCATCTACTCCTGGCTCGACCCTTATTCCTATTCATCGAATGAAGGGTACCACTTGATTTCTTCATTGAATGCCATTGGCTCCGGGGAAATCTTCGGGAAAGGGCTATTCGGCCGTGATGTATATGTAGCGGAAAACCATACCGACTTCATTTTTACAGTCATCGGGGAAGAATGGGGATTCATCGGTGCGAGCGCCGTCATCTGTCTCTATTTTTTATTAATCTATCATTTGACGAAAACAACCTTGCTGTTGAAAGACCCCTTCTCCACTTATGTATGTGCGGGAATCATCGCCATGATTACGTTCCACGTTTTCGAGAACATCGGCATGACCATCCAGCTCCTGCCCATTACAGGCATACCTTTGCCGTTTATAAGCTACGGGGGAAGCTCCTTGATGGGTAATGCACTTGCCATAGGGCTTGTATTCAGCATGAAATTCCATTACCGTACGTCCATGTTCTCCGTACATGACGATGAAGACTAAAAAAGTCCGGACCTCTTTCGTCCGGACTTTTCACTTTTCTATATCGCCGCTAAGCAAAACAAGCTACCTCAGCCCGGCAGCTTATCTTCTACACATTTTGAG
>JAZUQF010000262.1:0-6467 GCA_045605545.1 Lysinibacillus sp. | reverse complement strand
AGCCAGGATCAAACTCTCCATAAAAGTAGTTTGAGTTAAGCTCAAAATTTTGCTGACTAATTTATAGTCAAATTGTCTCTTTCCATTAAGAAAGAAAATTATTGTTAACGTCTTGCTTGTTCAGTTTTCAAAGTTCATTTTGTTTCAATGTCGCGTCATCTATCGGCGACTCACTTATAATAGCACCGATTAATCATAACCGTCAACCCTATTTCATAAGTTTTTTTGAGAAAACCTTATTTCCTTTAGGAAGTCCTCAAAAAAGGAGTGTGCCCAAGTTGAGAAAAACATTGATATTACTAGGTCTATTAACTATTTTTTTTACCTTCTATTACTCTTACAAAAGCAATCAATTACCCGTATTTTTAATGACAGAAAAGCCTGACGTCATCGCAAAAGGTCATAATGGCTATGTTTTTTTGGCAGAACTGCATTTTGAACATGAAGGTATGACAGAATTCATCTCCTCCGACCAAAGCCGCCACACCCTCTTCCTTCTAGATGCGGATTTGATTGAAAGAGCCGATCATCTCGTGGAATTATTACAGGCAAAGCAGCGAGCGACAGGCTTGCTTGGAACTTCTGAGGAAGCAGCGAGCGAGGAAATCGCCATTTATGAAAAAGCCTTTAAACAAAAGCCTCTTTGGTACATGCCTCAAGGTTATATATATACTGAGGCATTGAAGCAAACTTTATTTAACCAGCAAATCAATATGCTCGCCCCATCCCTTACCATCCAAAATAACAGCTTCCCCAAAAAACTTGCGAAGGGTGACATTCTTTCCCTACCACTCTATAAGGAGGATAAAGTTGATTTCAATTCCCTCTCCACCTGGATGAAGAAGTACCAATTCATTTCTATAGAAGAAAGCCTATTCGGTTATTCCATCAAAACTGACAAATCTCCGTAAAAGTATGGTTCAAATGATTGGAGCTGCATGACAAAACACTAGCATCCTTCCCTCTTCACTTCAAAAAAATCCCCTCCTATGTAAAACTAGAGGGGATACGCTCACTCATTCTCTTTCCATCCACTAAGACTGCTGGGCTTCCTGCTTGCGTGCCCGGCGTCTTTCTTCCAATCTTTTACGGTCCTGCTCCGACTTTTCATTATACTTTGGTAGCATCAGAAGCTGGTATGCATTTACCGCCACAAGTGGGAATAATAAAAGTGCCACATATACATTGATGTTGTCCTGGCGACCCATCAGTGCGATGATCCACTCAAGGGACGTAATGACGACCATAAAGAAGATAGAAGAAATTAAAACATGCTTCTTTCCAGTCATCTGTACCTTTTTCATGGCTGTTGCAATGGCGGCACCCACAAGGAATAGTAAAAGTCCGATATAGAATGCCCAGTCACCAAAATCCTTTGCATCCGGTGCGAAACGAAAAATCACAAGGTCGACCAGTACAACGACTATGAGAAGCATCTGCACCCAGTTCCATAAAGTCAGCGTCTTGAACACGCCGACGCCAATCTGATGCAGTGTCAGATAGGCGAAGAACCCCGCCTGGGCAATAACGCTCATTGTAAATCCAAGCAGGCCCATCCATGCCAGGGCAGCGATGAACTCTCCAAACTCCCCTTCCGCCAAATAAGGCCAAAAAAAGTTCCAACGTATGAAAAGGCTGGCCACTGCTGTGACGCCGCCGCCGATAAGCATCGTCATTACAAAAAATTTAAACCAATTTCGTATCGTCACGACATGTTGTACCCCCCATTTTTTACTCAATTTCCATATCTTATTTTATCAATCGTTTTATAAAAAAGCTAATGCTGTTACAATTCCATACATAGAATGCGCCGAAATGTGAACAATAATTGAAAGAGCCACTGTGGAAAGGAATGAACTTATGCGGCGACTTTTAATCGTATTCGGTTTTGCTGTTTTGCTTGCGGGTTGTAATGATGTGAAATCGTCGACACTTTCATACGACGAAATAAAGAAGATCATGGTGGATTCACTTCAGACTGAAGATGGAAAAAAGGCGATACGGGAGCTTTTTAGTGACCAGACCTTCCGTGATATGGTTGTGCTTGAGCATGACGAAGTCGAAACAGCCATGAAGACGACGCTCTTATCGAAGGAAGCGGAGGATTTTTGGAAGAAGATGTTCGAAGATCCGAAATTCCAGGAGACGCTCGCCAAAAGCATGAAGAATCAGCAGGAAGAGTTGATGAAAGGCTTAATGGCAGATGCCGGCTATCAGGAAACCCTCACCAAATTTTTTGACCAGCCCGATATGCAGAAGCAGTTCGAATCCCTGCTTAAAGGAGCTGCTCTCCGCAAACAGATGGAGGAGGTCGCAATGGAAACAATCGAGAATCCACTGTTGCAGTCAAAATGGGAGGAGCTCATCCGTAAGAGCGGTGAAGCAGCGGCTTCCACCGGAAAAGAGGAAGGCGGCAAATCCGACAAATCCAAAAGTGAAGGCGGCGGCGGTGAAGGCGGCAGCAGCTGATAAAAAAAGGACGATTACCCGAATTTACAGGAATCGTCCTTTTTGTACATAAAAAAGCTTCAATTATTTAGATAATTTTCCGACGATTTTTTGCGCCATTTCCATATACAGCTTACCTGTCGGATGGTCCTCTGCATATACAGAAGGAGCGAAATCTTCGTCCTCCCAGTCCGGCTGTCCCAGTGGAACCTGTCCAAGCAGGTCGGTGCGCAACTCTTCAGCAAGCTTCGGACCGCCGCCGCGCCCGAATACATACTCGCGCTCGCCAGTCAGCTTCGATTCGAACCAGGCCATATTCTCCACTACGCCCAGGATTTCATGGTTCGTCTGCAGTGCCATGGCACCAGCACGTGCAGCTACGAATGCCGCCGTCGGGTGTGGCGTCGTCACGACGATTTCTTTAGAAGCCGGCAGCATTTGGTGAAGGTCGAGTGCCACGTCACCTGTGCCTGGCGGTAAGTCCAATAGCAGATAGTCCAGATCTCCCCACTCTACATCACGGAAGAACTGGTCTAATACTTTCCCCAGCATCGGTCCACGCCATACAATCGGTGCATTGTTTTCCACGAAGAAACCCATGGAAATGACCTTCACGCCCATGCGGTCCACAGGATAGATGCGGTCATCCTTTACGACCGGCATTTCCTGGATGCCCATCATATCCGGGACGCTGAAGCCATAGATGTCGGCATCGATCAGCCCTACTTTTTTGCCAAGTCGTGCAAGCGCCACCGCCATGTTGACGGACACAGTCGATTTCCCAACGCCGCCTTTACCAGAGGCAATCGCGATGAACTGCACTTTTGATAATGGTGACAGGATATCCTGCGCCTCCGACTCTGTTGCCTGTCCACGGAAAGAGTCCAGCACTTCCGGAGCAAGCTCCTCAAAACGGATACCTACCGAAGCGGCTCCATTTTCCTTCAACAACTCGACGATTTTCATTTGAAGCGTCATCTGTTCAGGTGTATTTGTTTTGGCAATCGCGATTTTCACACTGACGAACTGTTTTTCTTCTTTAATGGATACGTTTACTATTCCGCCTGTTTGCTCTAATGTTCTATGTAAAAAAGGATCTTCCAATTGGCCTATTAGTTCTCGGACTTGTTGTTCATTCATCACTTTTATACACTCCCCCATATTTTATGTCTAGTGCTAGTATATCATATACGGCCTATAGTAGTATCATGACTTGTCTTACTGGTATGCAAGTGCAAAGTATTCCTCTACCCCGCGCGCGATGGCAATCGCCATCTTGTCCTGATAATTTTTGTCGACAAGCAGGGCACGCTCCTCAGGATTGCTGATGAATCCCGTTTCCACTAAAACTGCCGGCACCTCTGTCTTCTTCAGCAAATACACCCGCTCGATCGCCAATGCTTCCCTGTCAGTATTGCCTAGATCGTCCTTGATGGATGACTGAATCGCCTTCGCCAAATACTGGCTCTCTTCATGGCCTGTTTTATGATAAAACACCTGGGCACCGCGCCACTTGCTATCTGGGATGGCGTTTGCATGTACTGTAATGAACAAATCCGGCTTCTTCTCCGCTACGATGGCCTGTCGCGTGAAGATATCCTCTTTTTTCCGTTCGCGATTCGAGGAAAACTCCATATCCGATTTATGCTCACTAATGACATCGCCATCGCCTGTGCGCGTCATGATCACCTCGGCACCTAGCCGTTTCAATTGCCGCTCCAGTTTTTCCGTAATCGCCAGTGTAATTTCCTTTTCAATCACATCACCCTGTGATGCACCGCCATCCATTCCGCCGTGCCCCGCGTCAAGCACAATCGTCACCCCACCCAAAGGTTCAGGCAAAAAGTAGCTCCTGTCGGATGCGCTTGTCTCATAGACAACAACGATCATGCATGTACATAGCAGTATAAATAATGCCAGCCAACGTCGCACATGTCCCACTCTCCTTTTCCACACTATACGTCAAGGAGAGCGGGTCTATGCATTATTCCATGGCAAGATTGTTTTGGAGATTCGCGTAGAATCCGCCCTTTTCCATGAGCGAATGGTGATTGCCCGATTCCAGTATCTGTCCATCCTTTACGACTAGGATGGCATCTGCATTTTCAACAGTCTTCAGACGGTGGGCTATGACGAAGCTTGTACGCCCCTCCATGAGATTATTGAGGCCTTTTTGGATATGCACCTCCGTCATCGTATCGACACTCGATGTCGCTTCATCCAGAATGAGGATGTCCGGGTCCTCGAGGATTGCGCGTGCAATGGCGATGAGCTGGCGCTGCCCCTGGCTCAAATTCATTCCACCGGATGTCAGCAAGGTATCATATTGCTGCGGCAAGTATTTGATGAAGTTGTGGGCATAGGCAATTTCCGCGGCCTTCTCCACCTCTTCGTCCGTTGCATCCAGCTTTCCGAACCGGATATTCTCCCTTACCGTGCCTGAGAATAGGTATGTATCCTGCAGCACTACTCCGACATGGTCCCGGACATTGGCCATTTGATAGTCCATGATTGGCTCTCCGTCCAGCAGAATACGCCCGCCCGTCGCATCATAAAAGCGTGTCAGAAGCTGGATGATCGTCGTTTTGCCGGAACCGGTCGGGCCGACGATGGCCACCGTCTCTCCGGCATGTGCCTGAAAGTTGATGCCGCGCAGAATCGGCTTTCCTTCCTCGTATTCGAACACCACCTCTTCAAATCGGACATCGCCGTCAAAACGTTCCTTCCGCTTCGCTTCCGAATGGTCCGCCACTTCTTCCTCTTCATCCAAGATTTCAAACACACGCTCGGAGCCGGCAATTGCCGACTGGAATGTGTTCAGCAGATTCGACAATTGGTTGATCGGACGGAAGAATTGCCTTGTATACGTGACAACTGCAGCAATCACACCGATTGTGACATGCCCCTGCACCGCCATGACCGCCCCTGCACCGATGACCAGCCCAATGCCGAGGTTGTTCATAAAGTTATTGATCGGACCCATGAAGCCCGAAATGATTTCAGCCCGCATCGCGGATGAACGGAGCTGCTCGTTCGATGCCGTAAATTCTTCGAGCGTCTGCTTCTCTTTGCCGAACAGCGTCGTGATGTCCGAATTTGAAATCGTTTCCTCTATATAGCCGTTCAACCGGCCCAGGTCCCGCTGGCGTGCAACATAGTTTACGCTGCTCCGCTTGATAATCTGCTTTGTCGCCCATACGATGAGAGGAATCACGGTAAGCGTTACGAGCGCCAACACCCAGTTTAGATAAAATAGAACAAAAGCGGTGCCGACAATCGTCAAGGAGGAGGATGTGATTTGAACGATGCTTTGCGAGAGTGCGGCATTCAGATTTTCAATGTCGTTCGTCATGCGGCTCATCAAATCCCCCTGCTGGCGTCTATCAAAGAATGAAAGAGGCAGGGATTGGAGCTTTTCGAACAGCTCCTGCCGCAATTTGCGTATCGTCTTCTGCGCGACACGCACCATCACGAAGGATTGCAGCCAGGTGAACAGTGCGTGAAGCGTATAGACGACGGCCAGGACGCCCGCCATCCGGATGGCCCCTTCTATATTGAGCTTCAGAATGTATTCATCCGTAATGACCCCAATCATGTATGGACCTACCAGGCTGAGCAATGCACCGACAATGACGAGAGCGAGCGCTGCCACCATGCCCACCTTCTGCTGGCGCATATAATGCCAGATGCGCAGCAATGTTTCCTTCTGATTTTTCGGCTTGACCACGGGACCGTTGAATCTCCCGCCAGGATGCCTCATCGGTAGCGGCGGTTCTCCAGCTGTTGGTTTACTCACTTAACGTCCCTCCTTTTTCCGCTTGTGTGGCGGCCATCTCTTGATAAAGGGCGGTCGTCTTCAGCAACTTCTCATGCGTACCCGCCGCTGCAATTCGCCCATGATCCATGACGAGGATGAGGTCGGCATGACGGATGGAAGAAATCTTCGAAGAAACGATGAACTTCGTAGACCGTTCAAACTGTGTCTGGATCGCCCGTTGAATTTTCTTTTCCGAAATGCT
>JAZUQF010000261.1:0-1922 GCA_045605545.1 Lysinibacillus sp. | reverse complement strand
TTCTTCATAGGCTGTACTAAAAATTGTAGCTGCCTCATTCAAATAAGAAACGACTCCTCCCTTTTCATACGGGATGAGCATGCTGCATGTAATATAGTCCGAGAAGACGTGTTGTTTGATGATTTGCACCAATTCATCGAGGCCCGCCCCTTCTTTC
Source organism: Lysinibacillus sp. (assembly GCA_045605545.1). GTDB lineage: Bacteria > Bacillota > Bacilli > Bacillales_A > Planococcaceae > Lysinibacillus_B. The sequence goes on along the minus strand of JAZUQF010000261.1, from coordinate 1,765 downwards.
GCTGCAATCCAGATGTTGTCGCCGCTGACAAGTGGATACTTGACGCCCGCCAAATCCGACTTATTGTATACATAGATGGTAGGGATGTCCTCCACTCCCACTGCCTTCAACGTCTCATTCGTCACATCCATCATAAAGCCATGCTCCTCATTGGATACATCCACTACATGGAGCAATAGATCGGCATCTCGCGCCTCCTCCAGTGTGGAACGGAAGGCTTTAACTAGATGATGGGGCAGTTTGCTGACAAATCCGACCGTGTCGGTCAACAGGAAAGTCTTGTTGTCTGGAAGTTCAATGTTGCGGACCGATGTTTCGAGCGTCGCAAATAGCATGTCCTTTTCAAATACGTGCTTTGAATCCTCCTGCCCAATTTTGGCAAGGATTTGGTTCATAATCGTGGATTTGCCGGCGTTCGTATAGCCTACGAGAGAGACGACTGGCACCGCATTTTTGCGGCGTTGCTTGCGCTGTGTTTCACGTTGCTCCTTCACCTGCTCCAAGTCACGGCGCAGCTTGGCTATCTGATCCTCGATTTTACGACGGTCCAGCTCCAGCTTTGTTTCACCGGCACCACGGTTCTTGAATCCTCCGCCGGTCCCCCCGCCTTGACGGGACAACGAAGCGTGAAGGCCAACCAAGCGTGGCAGCATATATTGCAGCTGCGCAAGTTCCACCTGCATCTGGGCCTCGCGTGTTTTTGCCCGGCGGCTGAAAATATCCAAAATGAGCATCGTCCGGTCGATGACTTTGCACTCGAGGTCCCGCTCCAGATTACGGATTTGAGAAGGAGACAGTTCATCGTTGAAAATGATGATATTCGCATCCGTCTCCTCAACAAATGCCTTGATTTCTTCAATTTTGCCAGTACCTACATAATGGGAAGGATTGACACGCTCCAGATTTTGCGTCACATATCCGGCTACCTCGACATCCAATGCTTCTGCCAGATTCGCCAGTTCTTCCATCGAATAGTCGAAGTGATCATCATTCCGCAAATTGACGCCGACCAGGACACATTTTTCCTGCAGGGTTTCAATGTGTTTCAAATTGTTCACAAAATCCCCTCCTACACGCTGATTAACCACATCGTAACACAGAAAAGGGGCGCCTCAAAAATATTTGAGGCATCCCCTGTTATCGCTCCGATTTCAGGCGGCTGATTGTTTCATCGAATTCCGCCTCTATTTCCTTATTCGGCTTGTAAGTGGCCACGCTCACCAGGACTGCCACGAGCAGGCAGACGATGAAGCCCGGTACGATTTCATACAGCGTAGAAGTCAGAACCTCCACCTTTCCCCAGACAAACGCAACCACTGCGCCGCTCACCATGCCAGCAAGCGCGCCGATGTTCGTAAGCTTGCGCCAGTATAATGCCAATAAGATAATTGGACCGAATGCTGCGCCGAAGACCGCCCATGCAAACCCTACCAAATCAAGGACCGAATTGTCCGGATTCCAGGCTAGGAATGCAGCAACAATGGAGACGAACAGTACCGCCAGGCGACCGGCAAATACATAATGCGCATCTGTTGCCGTTTTGTTGAAGAGCGCCTTATAGATATCCTCAACCAACGCTGAAGACGTTACAATCAGTTGAGAGCTGATTGTACTCATGATGGCCGCCAAAATAGCAGCCAGCATGATACCCGCTACAAATGGATGGAACAGAATCTGTCCTAGTACGATGAATACCGTCTCTGCATCCTCCAATTCCCTGCCATTTTGTTGAAAATAGGCGATGCCGACGAGCGCCGTGGCAATA
>JAZUQF010000260.1:0-3262 GCA_045605545.1 Lysinibacillus sp. | reverse complement strand
ATTCCCATGACCAGCTCCCCATTGATGATTTCCCGCGCCGGCTGGTATCCTCTTTCTTCCGATCGCCGCCCGACCATTGTATTGAAGGAAAAGATATCCCCGCTCCCGACGATGATATTGTTCAATGCCTTCGCCGACAGTTCGATATTCTTGCTCCTTCCTACTTCACTGCTATTGAAATAGGTCGTAAAGGATGCGATTTTCACCTCATCCAGCAACGGGATATCCTGCTCTTCATAACCGCTTTTCGTTTCATAGATAGGCAATATGATTTCCCCACCCGTATCGGAGGCTTCCATCACTTTCTCCACAAGCTCACTTTCCTTCAGGACCACCATGGGGCTTCCTTTAATCAATTGGCCATCTTCTCCAATTTTATCGAGCACCATTTTCTGATCATAGCCCGGCGTGGAACTCGTGCCCCTTGCCAGCTCCTTTGCCAGTGCTTTGATTTCACTTTCATAGGCATCTACATCCATCTCATACCCCATTACAAAAGGGGTGACCGTCCTGACCACCTTGGATGTACGGGGGTCGATCAGCTTCAGGATCGGCTCCGAATCCTCTTCTTCCCCTGTACCCGGCTGGGACCCTTCATAAGCAACCTGCTGCAGCTCCTGGACTTTTTGTTCCAGTTCCGCCACTTTTACTTCAAGGCTTTTTTCCTTTTCCGTCCTATCCTGACAACCCACAAGCGCCACCACAAACAACAGCATAATAATAATCCATTTTTTCATGTCATTTTACCTCTACCTTTAAGGATTTTCTGAAAAAGGACAATTAATACATCCTATTCAAAAATCATCGGTGTGCTCCCTTGTACTTGTCAGAAAGTAAGTGCAGGTTTCCATACAAGGCAGCCCACCCTTTCTATATCCTGTCCAATATTACTCATTGAACGGCTGGCAAAAGACCTGTATAGTGGACGGGTAAGGAGGAATTACATATGTTGCGTCTGAGTTGGCTGATCAGCGTGGGGATTTCCCTTTTCGGTGTCCTGCTGATCGAGCATTTTTTCACCATTACAGCAGATGAAAACGGGACGGCTGGCGGCAATTTTGGTGCTGTTGGGCTTGCACTTGTCGCACCCTTCGTCTTTATGAGCCTTTTCATTACCTTCCGCTATTTTACGGAGCTTTCTCGCCAGGCAATGGACCGCATTTTACGCGTATGTCTGCTGATTGGCGGCATTGCGCTTGCAGGGGCGTTTCTATATTTTGCGCTCGATTATAAAGATGATGTATATGCCTCTCTTGGAGGAACGACAGCCGACAAAGGCTCGATTATCTATGGCTTTCCTGTGTTGAATGAGTATACAAATAATATTTTCATCAATTTCTATACATTTGCCCTACTTCATACAATAAGTGCCTTGGCAGGTGGTGTTTGGGGAATCATTCGCCCACAGAAACAGGTATCCATAGAAGAAAAAACGGACGGGGAATAATCCCGTCCGTTTTTGTTTATACAGATTTTAACGTCTTCGAGCCAAGTCTGGCACGGATTGCACTGACAAATACGCCTACCGCCAGTACGATCAGCACTACTCCTGTAAATGTAAAACTCTCCTCTAGCGTGAAAGGCAGCATACCCAGTCCTGAAGAACCCACTACAACACCGAGGGAGAAGAATGCGTAGAAGTAGCCGTATGCCTTACCACGGATGCCGGCTGTCGTCGAACGGACAAGCAGCGTATTGATCGCCGGGAAGAGGAAGGCAAAGCCGACTCCATATAGGGCAAGAACGCCGTATAGAGTGACGGATGACGTCATCTGTCCAATCAGGAGCTGGCTGCATCCCATGCATGCCAACCCTGCAACCAGGCTGTATACCGGCTTTATTTTATCAAATAGGCGATTTGTCGGCAGTACAAAGATTAATACCGCCACAATGCCGAACATGCTCATCAATGTACCACTCAATCGGGAGTCGTATCCCAGCCCCTCTACATGAAGAGGAAGTAGATAGGCGAGCGCCCCTTGCGAAAACATCAGAAAAAAGGCACCTGCATATGCTTGTACAATTCCCTTATTGAATTGGAATGCCTCCGTGCTCTCTTTCGCCTTTCCCCGATTGGCTGATGTAGACATCTTTAAAAACAATGCCGTCAATAGCGCCAGCACGACACCTGCCACCGCTACAGTCGTAAAGACGAACGGCACAGACACGCGGCTCGCCATAATGCCGCTGTATGCCGGTCCTACAATCGCGGCCACGCCGACAAATGCGCCCGTCACCGCGCTTTGGCTTCCCTGCTTTTCGTCCTTCGTCGTATTGGCGAGCAATGTAAATGCAGCCGGAACAATCAGCCCGCCCAAAAAGCCGTGGATGAAGCGGACGATGATGAGTGTCGTCTGATTATCAACGATGTTATACAGCATCAGCGAAAAGCTCGTGGCAATCAGCCCCACCACCAGGATGCGAAACGCACCGTAGCGGTCTGTAAAGATTCCGGCCAGCACGTTGCCGAATGTATTCGTCAAGGAATAGATCCCCACTACAATCCCCGCCACGGTGGCGCTTGCCCCGACAGATGTGGCAAACGTGCTCATGACCGGCAGTTGGGTAAATAGGTCGATGAACGTAAAAAATACAATCATGTATACAATCCACGATTTCCGGAACGGTTTGAGCGCGCAGGATGTCCATCTCTTTTTCAAGTAAAAGTCGAACGCAAAATTCCCAAACGGAATAAATGCGGCCAGCATAGCCAACAGTGATACCCCGACATTCCATTGAACCCGGAGCTGTGCATATAAAATGGAAAACAGATAGGCTACGAAAATACCACCATGGAGGGGACCGATAATTGTCACCGCCATGGGCAGGTCTCCTATATATTTAAGCGGCATGGCAATGCCAAGCAATACAAGAAGCGATAGGCCGTCTATAAGGCCGGTTGTACGTAATATGGATGTTGGATGAAACGACATTGCCCCGTCCTCCTTTTATTTCTTTCTCATCGTCTATTATTCTATAGGAACTACTAAAAAAAAGTCTAGGAATCCAAAAAGAAAAAGCGACAAATTTGTCGCTTTTATTACAAATCCCTATTTTTGAGCTGTCGCACTGTTTTATGGACGTCCTTGCTCTCACAGACTGCCGAGATGACGGCTACCCCGTCCACTCCCGTGCGCAGCGGCAGATGGACATTCCCTTCTGTAATCCCCCCAATGGCTACGATGGGCAATTCGGGGAACCGCTTGACTACCTGGCTCAAAAGGGCTGTCCCAATCGGCGCCTTTGCATCTGCCTTCGATTT
>JAZUQF010000259.1:0-1722 GCA_045605545.1 Lysinibacillus sp. | reverse complement strand
CTCCTTTATACTGTGCATCCAGTTCTTTTACGTAATCCATCAACTGCAACGTCATATCGTACCGCAGGAATGGAGTGATTAAATAAATTCCATTAAAGTATTCGCAGGCTGTATCGAGCAGTTCCTTCGCAATGGCTACTCCCTCTGCCGCTGCCTTCTCCTTGTCGTCTCCGCATGCTTTCATACGGGCCAGCACCTCATCCGACAGCTTGATGCCAGGGACTTCATGATGCAGGAACTCCGCACTTCTAAATGACGTCAGCGGCATGATGCCGATATAAATCGGCGCTTCCAGATGCTTCGTCGCCTCATGGATTTCGATGATTTTTTCCTTTGTATAAACGGGCTGGGAGATGAAGTAGTCGCAGCCATGCTCCAATTTTTTCTCAAGACGCGCCACGGCACGTTCCACTACCCGCACATTCGGATTGAATGCTCCTGCCACTGAGAAATTGGCCTGCTTGCGCAGCGGCTTTCCGGAGAAAGAAATCCCTTCATTCAATTGCTTGATGAGCGTCATTAACTCCATGGAGGAAACATCATATACACTTGTCGCCCCCGGGAAATCACCTACCTTAGTCGGATCGCCTGTCACAACAAGAATGTCATGCAGCTCAAGAGCATCCAGCCCCATCAGATGGGATTGGAGGCCGATCAGGTTGCGGTCCCGGCATGTAATATGGGGCAGTGCACGCACGCCTTCCTGCATCAGGATGGATGCCATGGCAATATTGCTAATGCGTGGCGATGCCAGCGAATTATCCGCCATCATGATGATGTCGGCCCCACTTTCATATAACTCCTTCGCCCCTTTTACAAAGCCGTCGATTTCTAGATGGCGCGGAGTATCCAGCTCGACGATCACCGAGCGCTCACGTCTTGCCTTGACATGCAGCGGCTCGTGCTTCGGCGGTTCCGGCACACGGACGAATTCAGTCGTTGCCGGCTTCGGCTCCTTCTCCAGGAGCGGCTTGAGCTTCGCCAGGCGCTTTTTCGCAGCCTCAATATGCTTGGGCGTCGTACCGCAGCACCCGCCGATCAACCGAACACCCTGCTTTACGAGCTCTTCCGCGGCCCGGGCGAAATAGTCGGCCTCTGATTCGTAGACGACACGGCCATCCTCTACATCCAAAAGCGATGCATTCGGATAGGCTGACAGGTAGGCGGTCTTTGGCAAATCCACCTTTTCGAACGCCTGGATGGTATGGAACGGACCTAGGCGGCAGTTACTGCCGACAATGTCGGCGCCGAGGGCCTCCAGTGCGTGAAGGGCTTCGCGGAAAGAAATGCCCCCCTGCAGGATGCCCGGCTCATGCATCGTTACTTGCGCGATAATCGGCTTCTCCGTCATTGTGCGCACTGCCGTGACAGCTGCCTGTATCTCCTCGAAATCATAGAAGGTTTCCAGCAGAATGCCGTCAACGCCCCCTTCGATTAGTACGCCCGCCTGCTCACGGATGGCTGCGACGATCTCCTCGAGCGTCGCATCACTTTTACGGATTCCTCGGATGCCTCCAATCGTCCCTAGCACGAATACCCCTTCACCGGCCGCATTTTTTGCCAAACGGATGGCCGCTTCGTTGAATTCCTTCACACGGTCCCCATAGCGGTAGCGCGCCAATTTGATGGCATTGGCCCCATAAGTGTACGGCTGGATGATGTGCGCCCCTGCTTCGATATATTGTTCATGGATTTTCTGTACTATTTCCGGCTTCGTTACAT
>JAZUQF010000258.1:0-1960 GCA_045605545.1 Lysinibacillus sp. | reverse complement strand
TTCCTTCTCCCCTTATATTGCCCAAGTCGCCGCCTGTCACACCACCGCTCCACCAGTTCCTATAGAATGCAGTGCGAATTCAGGCAAAAACAAGCGCATTTCCTTCTATTTTTAAAGGAATATTGCAGACTGCACATTTTTCTTGGCATCGGAAAATCGCGGTATACTGCGTTTCTTTCCCATTTTTCAAACCCCGATTACCGAAAATAGCGAAAATGATATACAACATAATTATTAATAAACGACAGAAGGGGGTTTTGACACTTATTTAAGTTTAAGTTGTATATCAAAATCGCCAAATGCCGATTTTGGGCATTCAAAAGGCCGGCGATATTTTTCAGAGTGTAGCAAAAAGCGCGTTACCACAGGGTTTTCACGCTTAAGGGTTGCCTGCCTCGTCCTTGCCAGGCATCAATTTTTTACATATGTATTGGCCAAAAGTCGGCCGAATCATGCGTATTTCATAAAGAAAAGCAGCGCGCGTATGCACCCTGCTCTTCTGTTTATGTCTAATTTTTTGCGTCGCCCAACAGGTGGAACTCGTAGCCGGCCGCTTCCCATGCGCCTCGGTCCAGACAGTTTTTCGTATCGAAGACGATTTTGTGCTTCGATTGGATCGAAGTGACGTCGATTGTCTTGAATTCGTTGTGGTCTGTCAGGAATAGGAGGATGTCTGCGTTCGCCGTTGCTTCCTCCAGGTTCTGCGTTTGTGTCGGGTGCTTGTTTTCCTTGATGTGCGGATCGAATGATACGACATTCAGGCCAAGCTTCTGCAGCTCGTCGATGACAATCGTCGACGGGCTTTCACGCATGTCGTCGATGTTGCCCTTGAAGGCAAGTCCAAGTACCGCTACCGTTGCGCCCGCAATGCCTGCCTTGTTTAGGATGCTTTGCGTCTTCTGCGCCGTGTAGCCCGGCATGGAATCGTTCGTGTTGCGTGATAGATGGATGATTTGTGCTGTTTCGCCGCCCAATTCCACTAGGAACCATGGGTCTACTGCGATGCAGTGACCGCCTACACCCGGTCCTGGGAAGTGGACGTTTACACGCGGATGGTAGTTGGCAAACTTGATTGCCTCCCAGATGTTCACATCCAGCTTTTCCGCAAGCTTCGCAAGCTCGTTGGCAAAGGCGATGTTCACGTCACGGTATGTGTTCTCCATTACTTTTACCAGTTCCGCAGTCGTCGCATCCGTCAGATGGATGGCGCCTTGTACGAATATTTCATAGAGCTCCTTCGTCATTTCGGCGGATTTTTTATTGATGCCGCCGACGATGCGGTCGTTGTTGATCAGCTCCTCGAATACGCGGCCAGGGATGACACGCTCTGGCGAATGTGAGACGAACAGCTCTTCGCCGATGACAAGGCCGGATTTCACAAGCTCCGGCAGCATGATGTTCTCGACTGTCTTCGGTGGTACCGTCGACTCCAAGATGACCAGGTTGCCTGGTTTTACGTATGGCACGATTGATGCCGTCGCCTGGCGTACATACTCCAGGTTCGCCGTATTGTCCGGATTGATCGGGGACGGTACGGCAATGATGAAGACATCCGCTTCCTGCGGAGTCGTCGATGCAGTCAAGAATCCTTCATCGACCGCTTTATTTAAACGCTCTTGCAAGCCCGTTTCCTCGATATGCAATTGCTTTTCCTGAATACTTCTCACAGCGGCAGGGTTCACATCGACACCGTGCACCTTCACGCCGTGGTTTGCAAACATGACTGACGTCGGAAGACCGATATACCCAAGCCCTACGACACAAATTGTTTTTGACATTGCTTTGACTTCCTTTCACGTTCGAAAAAAGTATAGATGCTTTAATCTACAAACGTCTAGAAATGTAGTTTAGTTCCTGGAACTTTTATAGCTTCCGCCGACATACATGCCAGCAGGTTCAAAAAGAACTACCTTATAGTATACAACTTTGCAACCATTGTGGAAATGATTTTTATCGATTT
>JAZUQF010000257.1:0-5052 GCA_045605545.1 Lysinibacillus sp. | reverse complement strand
GGAGCGTACGTTGTACGTGACTGACAGAGCGAGTGCAGGTGATGCAGGTATTCGCCGGTCAACGTGCTGCGCAGGTAGCGCTGATGGTAGTTGAGGGCGCCCCTGTGAGAGTAGAGTAGGACGTCGCTTCGCATTAAAATCCACTCCTAACGGATTGGGTTTTTTATTGAATAAGCCCCTAACTGCCAAACACCGAAGATTTGGTCTTATACCGACCTTTATAATCAGTTCATTTGCTGGTGCTGCTTTTGCATTTTTTATACTAAAGATACTAGAACGTAATCGTGTATTGACTAAATAATGTATGGGAAGGCTTAAAAAACAGTAAGTTATTTTAAAAAATATATTGTTCAATTCAAGCAGGTATGTTAAGATAAACTATGTCTTTAAGAAATGGTCCCGTGGTGTAGCGGTTAACATGCCTGCCTGTCACGCAGGAGATCGCCGGTTCGATCCCGGTCGGGACCGCCATTTTAAGTTTTTGTAAGAAATAATCTTACAAGGGCTTTTTTTATTTCTTTTTTACCTCTATACGAATAGCGTACAATGGAAGGTTCTTCTGTTGTGCGCTTTTTTATTCCTTACAGGAAAGGGGCACTTATTATCCATTATATTCATAAATGTATGCCCTTGTATCTGTTTTAAAAGCCCATCTACTATAACAATGAATTTTATTGTAAAAAACTATATAAAAATATGATAAAATAATCTTTTATTCTCATAGTTTTATTAAAAATTCGTGGTAAAATACTAAAATCATAATAGATTTGTTTCTGTTTGAAAGGAATAAGGTAATTATTTTAAACAGATGAAATGATGGGGGTGCCGTTATGAGACGAGGACGAATCGGTAAGATGATGATCCTTATGTTGTCGGCTGGCATTTTATTTGGCTGCTCTTCTAATGAAATAATTAATATAGAAGATTCAAATACGTATGCGTGGCAGAAATATATGAATGAGAAAGAGTTCGACCAGCTAAAAGAAGGCATGACTTATATGGAAGTGGTGGAAATCGCAAGAGGCCCGGGTGAAATGGTGGATGACCATATCTATGTATGGCCGGATGAACTGATCATCACACAGGCCTATGAAGTCGAGTTTAAAGATGATCAATTGGTCAATAAACGCATTATTGAAAAGCACGGGGAGTCAAAGAGGGATTTGCCTAAGGAAGAGCAATCGGTTGACGACCAGAAAGCAGAAGATAAGGAATAGCATATGTTCTGATGGACAGCATCCCATTTGCCGGGCATTTCCGGCAAATGGGATGCTTTTGTTTGTGAGGGGATAATTTATCTTCCGTTGAAAGAGGTACAACCCTTTGAACATTTACCATGCTTACAGTAAACTAGAGGTAATGCAGTTTGGAGGATGACGAGATGGTATTTGAACAATATATAAAATCGGTTGAAGAAACCAAAGTCTTGGCGCATCGGCTGGCGGAGCTCCTCGAACCTCAATGCACCATTACACTCGAGGGTGATTTGGGGGCGGGCAAGACGACCTTTACCCAAGCGCTGGCGAAGGGTCTGGGGATTACACGTACAGTGAACAGCCCGACCTTCACCATTATGAAGCAGTATAATGGCCGCTTGCCGCTCAATCATCTTGATGTGTACCGGCTGGCAGACAGCGATGAGGATCTTGGGTGGGAGGAGATCTTCTACGGGGATGCGGTTACGGTGGTGGAATGGGCCCATCTGATTAAAGACGAGCTGCCAGAGGAGCGTCTAGGCATTGAAATCAACCGTATCGGCGAGTCGGAACGCAAATTTATATTTAAACCAATAGGTGAGAAGTACGTACGCCTATGTGAGGAGCTATTAACATGATCTGGTTAGGAATTGATACAGCAAATGCACCCCTTTCCGTGGCAATTGTGAAGGACGGGCGAATACTTGCGGAAATGGTGCAAAATATAAAAGCAACCCATTCCATAGGGGCCATGCCGGCTATAGAAGAGCTGTTCGCCAAGGCTAAGATGAAGCCGGCGGAGATTGATGCAGTGGCCGTTTCGGAAGGTCCTGGCTCGTATACGGGTGTGCGTATTGGGGTGACGATTGCCAAAACGCTGGCTTGGACGTTGAAGAAGCCTTTGGTCGGCGTATCGAGTCTGCAAACGGTGGCTGCCAATGCAAAGCTGTTTGAGGGCGTCATCTGTCCATTGTTCGATGCCCGTCGCCAGAACGTCTATGCCGCTGCCTATCGTGGTGGCCTGCTTCAGGAAGTTATTCCGGACCATCATGACCATATTGATGGCTTACTGGAGAAGCTGGATGCATTGGATGAAAAGATTCTATTCATCGGTGCGGATGTGGAGGTATTTTGGGACCATATTAAGGAAACCCTTGGGGACAAGGCCCTCCGCGCTTCCTACACGCTTGATTTGCCGCGTGCGGCAGAGCTGATAGGGCTGGCCGAGCAACGAGAGCTGCCTTCCATCGAAGCGGTGCATCATTTTGTCCCGCAGTATCGCCGCATTGCGGAAGCGGAGGCGAATTGGATTAAGGAACAGAAGAAGGTGACGGAGTGATCACGTACCGCAGAATGACCCCGGACGATGTAGAAGCGGTCTATGCGATTGAACTTGCGACATTCCCTACTCCCTGGACGCTGGACTCCTTCCATTATGAAATGCGGGAAAACCAATATGCGCATTATATTGTGGCAGAGGATGAATCAGGCATCATCGGCTTTTGCGGCATGTGGCTCGTCATCGATGCCGCGCAGATAACAAATGTGGCAGTCGTCGAATCGGTCAGAGGACAAGGCGTAGGTGAAGCATTGATGCGGGAGGCCATGCGCATCGCACGGGAAGCCAAGATGGATGTGATGAGCCTGGAAGTACGGGTGACGAATACTGTAGCACAAAACCTTTACCGGAAATTGGGCTTCCAAGATGGAGGCATCCGGAAAGGCTATTATACTGATAACGGGGAAGATGCCCTGGTAATGTGGGTGAACATAAATGAGTAAATATATATTGGCGATTGAAACGAGCTGCGACGAAACGGCAGCAAGCATCATCAAGGACGGTACGGAAATCATTGCGAATGTCGTATCGTCCCAAATAGATAGTCATAAACGGTTTGGCGGGGTGGTGCCGGAAATTGCATCCCGGCATCATGTCGAGCAGATGACGATTGTGATTGAAGAATGCCTGGCGCAGGCTGGAATGGAGCCGGCTGATTTGACGGCAGTCGCTGTAACGGAAGGGCCCGGGCTTGTCGGTGCACTGCTCATCGGCATCAATGCAGCGAAGGCATTTGCATTCGCCCATGGGCTGCCGCTTGTACCGGTGCACCATATAGCAGGGCATATCTATGCCAATGCGCTCGTACAGCCGATGGAATTCCCCCTTCTGGCGCTTGTGGTCTCAGGAGGCCATACCGAGCTTGTCTATATGAAGGAGCACGGTAGCTTCGAGCTGATCGGGGAGACGAGGGATGATGCAGCCGGCGAGGCATATGATAAGGTCGCGAGGGTGCTGAACCTTCCCTATCCGGGTGGACCCCATATCGACCGGCTGGCACATGAAGCGGAGGAAGCCGTTCCGTTTCCGCGTGTCTGGCTGGAGGAAGACTCTTATGATTTCAGCTTCAGCGGTCTGAAATCGGCGGTCATCAACTATAAGCATAATATGGACCAGCGTGGGGAGGAAATCGTCCCGGCACATGTGGCAAAGGGATTCCAGGACAGCGTAGTGGAAGTGCTGACGGCGAAAACCGTCCGGGCGGCGCGCGAATATGGGGTCAAGCAGGTCATCGCTGCCGGCGGCGTATCAGCCAACAAGGGCCTGCGCAACGCATTGGAAACAGCGTTTGCAGAGGAAGGCATCCCATTTTTCGTTCCTCCACTGAAGCTTTGTACAGATAATGCCGCAATGATTGGGGCGGCAGGCTACTTCATGTATGAAGCGGGCGTAAGAGGGGACATGAGGATGAATGGCAAGCCGGGAATGGAATTAGAAACATGGATTTAATAATGAAGAAGTGTCGCGAAAGTTTTGCGGCACTTTTTTATTTTTATAAAAAAATGTTTTTTTGTAGAAATCACTAATTGCAAGGGAATAATTTTTGTATTGTATAATTTTTCTGAAAAATTATCCACAGCTTTGAACAACTATTTCTGAAATGTCAACGAGAACATTCGTACTTATACACAAACTGTGGATAACTTGTGCATAAGTTGTGATTTAATAGAGAAATGTGTGATTTTCTTGTTGAAATTATGTGGAAAAATAAAAATATGAATGTGGACAATGTGGAAAACTCTGTTGATATGTTGATATGACAACATTTTAACTGTGAATAAAACTGTGGAAATTTTTCAGTGGTAGGCCTTTTAAAAGAAGGGTAATTTAGGAAGATGGAGGGGAAGCTATAGGTGAATTGATATTATGAAATAATGATGAAGCATAGCCCAAGAAAAATGGAGCCGACCTTATCGGCCGACTCCATACAAATGTCTACAATTTATCAAGCTCCTCGTTCAGCTCGAGCCACTCCATTTCAAGGGCTTCATGAGCTTCCCGCGCGGCATCGAGCTTTGTCTGGATGTCCAGGGCCTTTTCATGATTGGAGAAGATGTCAGGTTCGCACAAATCCTCTTCATATCCCTTGATTTCATCATCAAGGGAGGCCATTCTCGACTCAAGATCTCCGATGGTGCGGAGAATTTGACGCTCTCGTTTTTTTGCCTCTTTATCAATTGTCGAAGTTGCCGCCTTTGCAGGGGCCGCTGCCGCCGTAGACTTTGCCGCTGCACTTGCTGCCTGCATCGCTGCCAGCTCTTCAAGCTCCTGCTTCTTTTCTACATAGTAGTCATAGTCCCCCAAGTATTCAAAGGCCCCGCCTTGCGACAGCTCCACTACCTTCGTAGCGATGCGGTTGATGAAGTAGCGGTCGTGGGATACGAACAACAGCGTCCCCGGATAGTCGATCAGGGCATTCTCGAGCACTTCCTTGCTGTCGAGGTCCAGGTGGTTCGTCGGCTCATCCAGAACAAGGAAGTTGCACTTCTGCATCATCAGTTTGGCAAGGGCGAGCCG
>JAZUQF010000256.1:0-11764 GCA_045605545.1 Lysinibacillus sp. | reverse complement strand
ATTCTGGCGTATCAGAAGGGCCTGGTGGAATTCAACTACGATTGGGATGATGTTGAAGTATTTATATAGAAGGAAGGGGCATATATGAAAAAAGTTCCGTACATTGAACAAATGCATCATAGTGAATGCGGTTTGGCCTCTTTAGCAATGCTGCTCAATTACCATGGGCATTGTATATCCCTTTCTGAACTTCGTGAAATCTACGGAGTTTCCAAAGGGGGAACCTCTCTGTATCAGATCACAAAGATCGCAGAGAACTACAACCTGCATGTCGAGGGGTATCGGGTGATTGCTGAGGATTTGAAGAATGTAAAACTGCCGGCCATTCTGCACTGGGAGAATAAGCACTATGTCGTATTAGAACGCATCAATAGCCGAAAAGCGGTTGTCGTCGATCCGGCTCAGGGGAGGAAGGTCATCTCCTTCAAGGAATTCGAAAGCAAGTATTCAGGCATTGCGTTGACCTTGAGCCCCAATGAAAATTTCCAATTAAGAAAGGGCACCTCGCATGTCCGCTATTTCTTAAACTACATTTTAAAAAGCAAAAAGCTAGTGATGGCCATTATCCTCATCTCGCTGATAGCCCAGGTGGTGGCGCTGGGTGTTCCGCAGCTCATCCAGTGGATGACGGATACGCTGTTTGTGTTGAAGGACGAGAGCCTATTGTCCGTAGTCGGATATAGCCTCCTGCTGTTGTTCGGTGGCTACTTCGTCTTCACAGGACTGCGGGGGATATTGATCGCGAAGCTGCAGACGGCGGTGGACAAATCCTTGATGACGGACTTCATCGGCAAATTGATGAAGTTGACGTATTCGTTTTTTGAAAACCGTTCTACCGGTGAACTGCTGTTTCGGGCCAATTCGAACGTGTATATCAGGCAGATCCTCTCGACGAAGGTCATTACCGTCTTCATTGATGTGGTCCTGTTGGTTTCCTACCTCGCCATGATGGCCACGTATTCAGTTCAATTGATGGGCGTGGTTTTATCCTTGGGCATCGCGATTTTTGCGACATTGATCATCAGTACGAAGGTTTCGCGGAAATTGGCGGAAAAGGAGATCTCCTACCAGGCGAAGGTCCAGAGCATCCTTTCTGAAAGTCTGAATGGCATCGGGGATGTCAAGGTGATGGGCATGGAAAAGAGCATCTACGAACAGTGGTATAAGCTGTTCCAGAAGCAGGTGAAGTATGCGGAGCGCCGGTCCATTTGGACGACGTTTATTAATACGATCGCCACCGCGCTACAGTTCATCCTCCCTGTGTTCCTCCTCTGGCTGAGTGGGAAGGCATTGATGAGTGGCAGCATGTCGCTGGGGATGGTCCTGGCGTTCAATGCCTTATCCACCGCGTTCATGGCGCCGATCATTTCCTTGGGCAACAGCTATGGAGAGCTGATCTATATAGGGTCCTATATCCAGAAGCTGTACGATGTCATGAGCGGAACAGAGGAGAAGCAGGGCGAGGCCCAGGAAAGCCTGGCGCTCAAAGGGGAGATTGAGCTGAAGAATGTTTCCTACAAGCACAACTTCTTCAGTGACTACTCCCTGAAGGATGTTTCTTTTAAAGTCAACGCCGGTGAAAGGGTGGCGGTGGTGGGGGCATCCGGGTCGGGCAAAAGTACACTGGTGAAGATTTTATTGGGGCTTTACAAGCCGACGGAAGGGGACGTGTATGTCGACCGGAAGTCCATCAATGAATATGAGCTGGGGCAGCTCCGGCAAAACATGGGCGTAGTCTTCCAGGAAGCTCGGCTGTTCAACAAGACCATTTATGAAAATATAGCACTGGCCAAGGAGGATATGCCGTTGGAGGAGGCCGTGGTGGCTGCACATAGGGCGAACATCCATGAGGAGATCATGAAGCTGCCTTTGAATTATTACACGACGGTATCTGAATTCGGCATAAACTTCTCCGGCGGGCAGCGTCAACGAATGATTCTAGCCCGTGCCCTTGCGCAGAATTCATCCATATTGATTCTGGACGAGGCGACAAGTGCATTGGATACCGTGTCAGAGAAGAATATTTCTGATTATTTAAAAACTTTGGAGACCACACAGATTCTAATCGCGCATCGTCTAAGCACGGTCAAAGATGTAGACCGGATCATCGTGATGGATAAGGGTGCGATTGTGGAAATCGGCAGTCATCAGGAGTTATTGAGCAAAAAAGGATATTATCATCGTCTTTACACGACGCAGCAATTGGAGGAGGAGAAGAATGAGGAAATGGTCGTTTAAATATTCACTTTTGACGTTGGGTGCGCTGTTCCTGGCATCCCAGGAGGAAGCGAAGGCAGCGGATGCAACGTATCTATACGGGTTGAAGGAGAGCGCGCCCATCGAGGAGATCATCGAGACGTTGGAAGAGAAGTCCCTGGATTACAATTTCATTGAAGAGATCCGGATGCTCAGCATCGACGGGGCTTCAAGCAGGCTGGTACTGGATGAATACGGCTCATCCGTCGAATGGAGCGGGCCGGAGCGGGAGATAGAATTCACAGCGGAAGAATTCAAGGCCGAGACGGTAATGGCCCCGGCAGTCTTAAGGGCCCAAACAGCCTCCGGATATGATGCCTGGAGATGGGATATCAACAGGGTCACTAATGATGGGGCCGCTCATGGAATTGAAAAGGGCAATCATACGGTGAAAGTGGCGGTGGTGGATAGTGGCATCGACTTTGACCATCCGGATTTGGCCTCGAACATTGTAGGCGTCGGAAAGAGCTTCGTCCCCGGTGTTGAAACGACGCAGGATTACCTGGGGCACGGAACAATGGTTGCAGGGGTGATCGCATCCAATGGCAATCTGAAGGGGGTCGCTCCCGAGGTAGGGCTGGTGCCATACAAGGTGTTCCATACAGATGCCGCTGATTCCATGTGGGTTGTAGAGGCGATTGTGGAAGCGGCCAAGGATAATATGGATGTCATCAATTTGAGCCTGGGGACATACAAGTCGTTGAAAAAGAAAGAGGATCAGGCGGTCATCGAAGCATATCGCCGCGCGGTAAAATTCGCAACGAAGGAAGGCAGTATGGTGATTGCCTCCGCCGGCACGGATGGGTATGACATGACCAAGCCGGATGCTTTGGCCGAACAGCTGGGAGAGCCTGGGGATGTACAGATACACCTGCCAGGGGGCGGGGTGCCTGAGGTCGTGACGGTCTCGGCGACGAATAAGTCAGACCAGCTATCCTTCTATTCGAATTTCGGCACCCAGGTCAATATTGCGGCGCCGGCCGGGGACTACGGGGAGGATTATGAAGCATTGGGCCAGATAAAACTGGACGCCATGACGATTACAACGCATCCGTTGAACATACCGCAATCGCTATTGAGTCAATATGCAGGTTTTGAACATGGATATGAATTCATGATTGGCACAAGCCTGGCCGCTCCGAAGGTAAGTGCCGTAGCGGCATTGATCATTGCGGAATACCAGGAAAAGCATCGTAAAAAGCCGACTGTCAATGAGGTGAAAAAATATCTATATGAGGGTGCCAGTAAAGTAGGGGCCCCTGCGCATGAGGTAGGAGCAGGCATTGTAAATGCCTATGGATCGCTAAAAGCAATCAAGGGGGCAAAATAACATGAAGAAAATGTTGACGGCATTAGCAGGCGTAGTCATCGGAATTGCAGTCATTACCGTTATAAAATCATTCAGCTAGGAGGGAATTTCATGACATTTCAAATACAGAATCTAAACAAGAGCTTCGGCAGTAAAAAAGCCGTGAATAATATTTCGATCCAATTGGAGGAGGGCCAGATCCTCGGGATGCTGGGCCGAAACGGTGCCGGCAAGACGACGACCATCCGGATGATGCTGGAGCTCATCCCGAAAGACAGCGGCCAGATCCTCTGGAAGGGGAAGCCCTTCTCCAAGAAGAACGTCAGGGTCGGCTACCTGCCGGAGGAACGCGGACTGTACGCCAAAATGAATGTGCTGGACCAGATTATCTACTTCGGCATGCTGGAGGGCATGGACCGGAAAGAGGCGAAGAAAGAGGCCCTGAAGTGGCTGGATAAGCTTGAAATCTCCTATGCGGCCAAGAAGCGCACCGAACAATTGTCGAAGGGGAACCAGCAGAAGGTGCAATTGATCACCGCGATCATCCATGATCCGGAGTTCATCATACTGGATGAGCCCTTCAGCGGGCTGGACCCCGTGAATGCGGATATGCTGAAAAGCGTCGTGAAGGAGCTGATCGCGAAGAAGAAGACGATCATCTTCTGCAGCCACCAGATGGATCAGGTCGAGTCGTTCTGCAGCCAGATCTGCATTCTCAAGGACGGCAACCTGATCGTCTCCGACCAGCTGGCGAATGTAAAGCGCGCGTATGACTACCGCTACCTGGAACTGGAGACGGCAGAGGCGCACCTGAAGGACTACCTGGCGAATGGACAGTATGATTTCACGCAGGAGAACAACCGCTATAAATTGCGCATCCCGCGGAGCGAACAGATCTACCAGCTCATTCAGGAATTCGGGGAGAAATTCGACCTGCAGGGGGTTTCCTTAAAGGAGCCGAGCCTGCATGAAATCTTCGTTGAACGGACAGGAGGGGACGTCATTGCGTAATTTCGGCATCGTATTCAGCACCGTCTTCAAGGAAGCGGTGAAAACAAAGCCCTACTTATATATCACCATCGGCCTGCTGGCGTTGAGCGTCCTGCTCTTTGCCTCCCCGGCGATTCTGAACCTGTTCAATAAGGACGGTTCGGCAGAAACGTATACCATCGTGAACAAGACCTCGTTGGCGTTGTCCGAACAGGAGCTGGCCGGCGTGGCCGGCAGCTGGCAGATTGTCGGCGATGCTAAAATAGAGAGCCTGAAAGAAGAGCTCAAAGCGGAAGAACTGGCTGGATTCTTTGTGCTGGAGGAGCAGGCGGGGATGATGCAGCTGGGCATCTATATGCCGAAGGTGGACAATGAACTGCTGCTGGCGTTGGAATCCCATATCGAACAGAAGAAAGTGGCATCCGTCGTCGCCGCCGAGTCCATCGATCCGGCCGTCGTGCATGCACTGAATGCGCCCCTGCAGAGCAGCATCCAACCATTATATGAAGCAGAACCGAATGCCCTGCTAATCGTATACGGACTAATCACCATCATGTTTTTAGCCATTTCCACGTACGGCAATAACGTGGCGACAGCCATCGCATCCGAAAAATCCTCCAGGGTGATGGAGGTCATGATCACCAAAGTGGCACCGGTCCCGATGATGTACGGGAAGATCCTGGGCATCGGCCTGGCGAGCCTGGCGCAATTATTCATCTTTATCGGCGCGCTCCTGTTATGGGGCAACCTGGGGATCTTCGATATTCCCGAAGGGTCGTTCATCCAGACGGTCATCGACACGATCACATGGGGAACAGCCTTTTATATCCTGGTCTTCTTCATCCTTGGCTACTTCATCTACGCCACGCTGTTTGCGATTGTCGGCTCGATGGTCAGCCGCCCGGATGACCTCTCAAGTGCCACGATGCCCATTGTGATTCTTTTGATGGCCAGCCTGGCAGTAGAGATGCTGTTTGTCATGGACTACCCGGAAGGAACGATGACGAAGGTGACTTCGTACATTCCATTTACGGCACCCATGAGTGTATTGATTCGCATCGTCTACAACACGATTGCACCGGCGGAGATCCTTGTGGCGCTGCTGATCATGATCTTCTTCATCGCCCTGTTTGCGGCGCTGGCAGCCAAGATCTATCCAAAGGGTGTCTTGAAATCGGACAGCCTGACACTGAAACAATTACTTCAATTTAACCGATAGGAGGGGTTAGGATGAAATTCAATATTTTTCGAACGAAATCACATAAAACACATGTGAGTGATGAAAATATAAAGAAACTATCAGTGGAAGAGCTGAAGATGGTGCATGGTGCTTCTGCATTTGTACCCAATGAACATTTATATGAGTCCCTTACACCGACTCATCGGCCGAATCCGTATGTTTCCTAAATTCAAAAAGAGTCTTCTTGAGAGCTTATTGAGCTTTTGAGGAGACTTTTTTATTTAACCCATTTCTATTAAAAAATTGCGATTTGTAAAAGTATGCAATTTTGCGAAGTACAAAGAATTTTCTGAATCCTTTAAAGTGAGAGTTGTAAGAAACAGTAAATAAACGAACGGATAAGGAGGTGCTAGTCTGTCACATACACACTTGACCAAAGAGGAGATCATCGCAGCCTGGAAGGATCCGCAGGTTCGAACGAACTTCAACACCCTGCCAGACCATCCATCAGGGAAAAGCTACGGGCAGCTGACAGAGGAAGAGTTGGCGCAGGTGCAAGGCGCTGCAGGAGTAAATCCAATCACAACTCCCCAGTGTATTTTCATCCCCTTGACTGCATCCATCATCGTTTGCTGATTGTAAGAAATGAAAATCAATCAAAAAGAAGGAGAGATGAATATGTCAAATACACCTTTATCGAAGGAAGAAATCATCGCCGCCTGGAAGGACCCGGCTGTCCGTGAAAAGTACAACAGCCTACCGGCTCATCCGTCAGGCAAAAGCTACGGCGATCTAACGGAGGAAGAGTTGGCTGAAATCCAGGGCGCATCAGACGTCAAGCCGGAAACAACCTTCGTCTGTCTGCCTATAGTTACGGTCATCACAGCATCAATCAAGCTCTGTTAATTACAAACCAATCGAAAAGGGAGAGATGAATATGTCAAACACACACCTAACAAAAGAAGAAATCATTGCGGCGTGGAAGGATCCGCAAGTACGCGAGAAACTGGAGAACCTGCCGATTCACCCATCAGGCAAGAGCTTCGGCGATCTAACGGAGGAAGAATTGGCGCAGGTGCAAGGCGCAGCGGATGTAAAGCCGGAAACAACACCACTTTGTGTAGGGGTCATCATCGGACTGACGACATCCATCAAAATTTGCTAATTAAAAACCAATCGAAAAGGGAGAGATGACTATGTCAAACACACACCTAACAAAAGAAGAAATCATTGCAGCGTGGAAGGATCCACAAGTACGCGAGAAACTGGAGAACCTGCCGGTCCACCCATCAGGCAAGAGCTTCGGTGATCTAACAGAGGAAGAATTGGCGCAGGTGCAAGGCGCAGCGGATGTAAAGCCGGAGACGACACCGCTTTGTGTAGGGGTCATCATCGGACTGACGACATCCATTAAAATCTGCTAATCACAAACAAACCAAAAAGGGAGAGATGAATATGTCAAACACCAACCTGACAAAAGAGGAAATCATTGCAGCGTGGAAGGATCCACAAGTACGCGAGAAACTGGAGAACCTGCCGGTCCACCCATCAGGGAAAAGCTTCGGCGATTTAACAGAGGAAGAATTGGCGCAGGTGCAAGGCGCAGCGGATGTAAAGCCGGAGACGACACCACTTTGTGTAGGGGTCATCATCGGGCTGACGGCATCCATCAAGACATGCTAATCCTATAATTTCTAATAAACGATAGATGTAAAGCGGGGGGTTCATTCCCCCCATTATTTTAAACATAATCAGGGCCTATTTACTGAATGGATAAGTAGTCCGTGATGATGTTTATAACATGAGGAAAGCGAGTGAATACATTGATCAAACAAATGATGAACAACGATAAATTACAAATGCCGGAATATAACGAAGAAAAATTTACGACGGTCAATCAGGCAACTGCCAGCAGTGAGTTTCAAAGCTACCTGAACCGGAAAGTGAACGGAACTGTACTGGATGCAGGTATGGCGTTATATAGCGGGATGCAGCAAAAATTAGAAAAGCCGACTCTAGTGGATTTCATTTATCCGTTTGTCCTGTACGCCATCCAACAGGTGGAGAAGGAACTTCAAACGGTCCTGACGCGCACGGAGCGATACGAATGGAGCAGAATCAAGCAATCCCTGGCCGATGCCCTTGCGACAGAGCTGGTCGGCCTTATTTCCAAGACCGCAATCTTGGAGCTGCAGATTGAGAAATTGCGCGAAACCTTGGATGGGGATACACCAGAGGAGCGATTCGAATCCTTCGTCATCAAGCATGCCAGGGACGTGGGGAATCTGAATAGCTTCTATGAAGAGTATCCTTTGCTGAAAAGGGCCTGCTTGGAACGCACCGCATTCTTCATCCATAATACGGTCACTTTATTGACAGGAGTGAATGACAGCTGGCTGGAACTGCAGCAAACGTTTAAGCTAATGGATGCCAGATTGGTGGATATCGAAATTGGATTGGGGGATACCCATCAAAAAGGGCAGACGGTAGCGAAGCTGAATTATTCAAATGAAAAGTCCATTATGTACAAGCCGAAATCCCTGGATATTGTTGAAAAGTATAACGGGTTGATTCGCTGGATCAATCAACACGATGCCAGGATCAATTTGCCGACCTACCAAGTATTGGACTGCGGGGAATATGGATTTGAAGAGTGCATCCTTCATAAAGGCTGTGAATCGGAGGAAGAGGTCAAGAACTATTACGAACGCTTTGGGCAGCTGGTCGGATTGATGCACATGATCAACGGCGCAGATATGCACTATGAAAACATCATCGCTAATGGAGAATACCCCTATTTAATTGATTTGGAGACTATTTTTCACCAGTACCCGGAATTGGATTTTCCGGACACGGCTGAAGTGAAGCTGAAATATGCGCAAAGCAGATCGGTGGTGGGGACGGGTCTGCTGCCGCAGACATTATTCCAGAATGCGGATGGAAGAGGCGTCGATTTGAGCGGTTTGAACGGGGAAGTGCAAAGAATGCCATTCCCGGTACTGCAGATAGATCAGGCGAACACCGATGAAATGGTCTTCAAGATGAAGGAGGTCTTTACTGCAGGAGCGAAAAATATGCCCTATTTGAATGGGCAAAGGGTGGATGCGCAGGCGTATCTATCCCACATTGTTGATGGATACGAGCAGATGATGCACTTCATTCTGACTTTTAAGAAGCAGCTTATCGAAGGGCCCATCCAGCGCTTTGCCGACAGCAAAATCCGGATCATCCTGAGGGCTACGCAGCAGTATGCCAATTTTTTAATGGAGGCCACGCATCCCGACTATTCAGCACAGGCGGCCGCATTGGAGCAGTTGTTTGAGCGCCTGTGGCTGTATCCATATAAGGACACGCGGGTAGTATCCCATGAATTGAGGGACCTGCTGCAAAGGGATGTGCCGTACTTCTATACGACCGTTGGCAGCAACGACCTCTATACCAGCCACCATGAGCGTGTGTCCGACTTCTTTGAGAAGACGGGGCTGGAAGTAGTGACCGAAAAGATCAACAGCCTATCTGAAAAGGAAATCCAAGATCAGAAAAGGTGGCTCGTCCTGGCCATCGGAATGGATGCCCAGAGCATGAAGGCGTCCGTGGAGGCGGATAGAAAACCGGCCGCTAGTACGCAGGAGTTCTCATTACAGGACTTTGCATGCCAAATAGGGGACCAGCTACTGGAAGAAGCGACGTGGTCCGATGATCAACAGACGGTATCGTGGCTGACCATCCAAAGCCATGAAAATGCCTGGAATGTCATGCCGATGAGTGTGAATCTCTATGACGGGCTGGGAGGCATCGCTTTATTCTTTTCACAGCTTTATCAGGAGACGAAGCAGGAAAAGTATAGGAATGCTGCCCGGGCGGCGATCGCTTCAGCCTTCCAGACATTCAAGCAGCCTCAAGGGTTGGTATCCGCATTCTTTGGCGAGTGCTCCCTATTGTACCCGCTCCATAAAATGAAGGAGATTGATCCGGACCCGGTATATGACGAACACATCCAAAAGATCCAATCCAAGCTGCTGAAGGAAGTGGAGAATGAGAAGGAATTGGATTTCCTCAGTGGTTCAGCCGGCATCATCGGCTTGGCGGTCGCTTTATATGATGAAACCAAAGAGGACGTGTACAGAGAGATCATCGAAGCGTATGCCCGCCATCTAGTAGCCAGTTCGGATGGCCAAAAGGGAAGCAGGGGCTGGATGAATCGGCATACCAATACAAGATTGGGTGGCCTATCGCACGGGGCTTCCGGCATTGGCCTGGCATTATATGCAGCCGGCAGGACTTTGGATGACCAAGAGCTGATCGATGCTTCTTTCGAGGCGCTGGACTATGAGAAAGAGCTGTTTGTCCAGGGCAGGGGCTGGCGCGACATGCGGTTTGAAAACCCGCAGTACAAGCATGCCTGGACACATGGAACGACGGGCATCGGCATCAGTCATTTATTGACGGATAAAGAAAAGTACGCCGGCATTATTCAAACGGCAGTGGCCGTGCTGGAAGGGCAGGGGGAAAAGCGGAACCATTCCTTGAAGGACGGCAATTTGGGAGATGCGGAATTGTATCTGCTGGGTGGCCGGAAGCTGAAGGATGACCGGTTGAAGGAGAAGGCTTCGTCTTTGGTCCGAGAAAGCCTGAAAAACATTACGGCCAGCGCCGATTACGGGGTGGAAAATGTATTCGACTTTGACGCCAAGGGGCTATTCAACGGGATCGCAGGAATCGGCTATCAATTATTAAGGATGAATAACCCAGAAGGAGTCCCATCCATTTTGACGTTGGGGTTGGCAGAAGCCTTGGAGTAACTTCCAAGGCTTTTTTTGACGTTCACGATAAAAAACCATACGTTCAAGGAATAATAATCTCTTATATGATACGTATAATATATAAAAGTGGTTTTATATGGGATAAATATAAATATTGAAATGCTATTAGTTAAAATAAAAGTAGAAAAGGAGGGGATAAAATGGTCTACACCTTAAGAGAACAGACAATATTGAACCATTACAAAAAATATGGCAATTATACAGAGCTTGATGGAGTGAAATTGATTCACGGATTACGGATTTTCATTATGGATTTCAAGAAGATCGCCATCTTTTATACACTGGCCTTTGTGCTCGGCATCGCCTGGCAGCTGGCTCTGGTCCATATCGGGTTCTTCTGTTTCCGGCAAGTCGCCTTCGGACTGCACTGTACTTCCTTTAAGACATGCCTGGTGGCAAGCACCATTTTATTCCTCAGCTTTACACTTACCTTTAACATACTACACTTCACAATACACTCGATTTTTTTACTCTTTACGGCCTGCGTCGGCGTCCTCGCCCTATTGGCGCCGATTGGTTCACAGAAAAACAGAATACGCAATGACAGGCATCTCGCCTATTTAAGAAAGAAGATGTATAGACGATTTTTGCTGGTCCTGCTGGCGATCATCGTATTGCCCCTGGGCATCTCCAAATTCATCGTCGGGGGCATGCTGCTTGAAACGTGCATCATCATCTACTCATGGTTGAAAACAAAGGAGGAAATGACATGTTCAAATACTTTATGATGCTTAGCGCAAATGTACTTATCGGGATTGCGGAGACGGGGATTAATACAATGTGTGTAAGCAGTTTTGATGAAATCGAATTGCCCAAAGAACTGGAAAGTGAAGGGTTTTAATTGCCGCCGGTAATGGTTGTGGGCATTTCGAAGCAGTAGCCCTGCCTCCTGAACGATATTTGAAGATGGTAGAGGGATGCTGTCCCTATTGGTGACGCTTTCAAGTGGGGGTAGCAGGAAAAAAGAGGGAATAAAGCATCGATTGGAAGAATCCATTTTTAGGGGTCATTTGTGCAAAATGACGCCGATAAAATGGGTTCTTTTCCTCTTTTTGATGAAATGGCGGAACAGGATTTTGGTGAAAAGGCTAATAATCCTGCTTTTCCATAGAACTTTTCGCCCTTTAGCTGATTATGGGGACTATTGTATAATGTTTTTATAAAAAACGTAAAGGGTGGATGTAAATGGAACAGGTGACCCTTGGG
>JAZUQF010000255.1:0-1664 GCA_045605545.1 Lysinibacillus sp. | reverse complement strand
GATGGAGGAGACGGCGCAGGGGGTCCAGCGTATTGCAGAAGCCTCCCAGACGCTACATACATCCTCGCTTGAAGCGAGCAATACGGCTGGAAATGGTGCGGACATCATCGAACATGCCAAAAAGCAGATGGATGTCATCAGCGGCTCGACAACGGTCGTCTATGATCTTGTCCAGAAGCTGGCCAAGCAAACCGAGGAAATCGAGCATATTACGAAGGTGATCACAGGCATTACTGACCAGACGAATCTGCTGGCATTGAATGCGGCAATCGAAGCGGCTCGTGCAGGCGAGCACGGAAAGGGCTTTGCCGTTGTGGCGGATGAAGTCCGCAAGCTGGCAGAGGAATCCAAGAAATCTGCAAACTCCATTGTGGCGCTGACGGATGAAATTAAAACCGATACAGAAAACGTGGAGCGTGCAGTCGGGAGTTCGCTTGTTTCGGTGGAGGACGGGGTCGGCGTCATCAGCAAAGCGGGAGAGTCATTCCATGCCATTGCTTCAGCCGTGGATACAATGACGTCGCAAATCCAGGAAATCTCGGCCACATCCGAGCAGCTATCCGCCAGCGCCGAACAGGTGACGGCTTCCGTCAATGAAATTTCGGGCGGTGCACAATCGGCTGCAGGCAATATCGACATGATTGCCGCTGCAATGGAGGAACAGGCAGCGACCATGCAGGAAGTGAGCAACGTAGCGATGTCCTTGAACGAGAGTGCGCAGGACCTGCAGGCGGAAATCCAGCGATTTACAGTATAAGATGAAAATGAGCCGGCTCATCATCGTGAGTCGGCTCATTTTTTATGGGCGTGGCTGTTGGTTGAAATAGTTCAGCTCTTCATCGAACTCCGCATAGTCAAAGTAGATCATTGGGAAAAGGAAGCGGTGGTTCGACCGTAGCTCTCGCAAGATGACGTGATCGCGCCCAGCCGCCTCCACTACACCTCTTACAGTTTTTGAGGTGCTTCCTTCCACTTTCTCGTCGAATGAAAAGTAAAAATTCCCGGGCTTTCCACGGTTCAGGCGTAGAATATTTTCGATGTATGATTCCTCACGTCTTTGTGCCATCGTCTGGAACTGGGGGGTAGGGATCTGCTGTCCAGTGTACTGCTGACCCATTTGCTGTGGAGTCCAATAATAAGTCAAAACATCATCCTTTCAAAATGTAATCTTGGAGTACACAGATTCCTCGGTGTGAAAAAGCAACGGCCCTTCAGCCAGTTACAGCATGACCGAAAGGGTATTCGCTGCATAGTTTGTATGGCAGTGCTGGGCGTATCTCCTTCATTGCTAATGTATGTAGGGACAATAAAAAAGTGCACCGAATAAAAAATTTAAAAGTCCATATAATAAAAAAACAAATGGAACAGCGACAGACGTTGCCCGTTGAGGGGTAATAATAGTGGAAGAATGGTGCTCCGCCGTCTAGTCGATTATGCAAAAAAAAGGAGAGGTTGTTATGCGGATAGATGTGTGGATAGCGGTACTCTTAGGTGCAGTTTTATCTTTTATCATCGGCAATATATACGGCCAACCGCTCCATTGGTATTTGTTCATCCTCATTGTATTTGTCGGCTTTTTCATCAATACGATCATTTTAATCCTGAAGACGGATGATGAAAATATATGAGAAAATGAGTAATCGAGCGGATTACTCATTCTTTTT
>JAZUQF010000254.1:0-5643 GCA_045605545.1 Lysinibacillus sp. | reverse complement strand
CGCCTCCCCAGTCAGTCCTGAGGAAACGGCTTATTTTCAGGCTTCTACAGCATCCAGTACACGCACGAATTGCCCTTCGTTGTACGGATAGCCCGCTTTTGTAATTTTTACCTTCACTAGTTTGCCAACCATGTCTTCTGTCGCTTCGAACACTATTTTCAGGTAGTTTGCAGTGTAGCCAACATACAGGTTTTCATTGTCCGAATCCTTGAAGCGCTCTTCAGGAATCACTTCCAACACTTCGCCCTCGAAGCGAGACGCATATTCCTTCGCCAATTGGTCATTCAATGCAATAAGACGATGAACACGCTCGTTTTTGATTTCCTCATCCACCTGGTCCTCCATACGGGGTGCAGGTGTACCTGTACGTTTAGAGAATGGGAACACATGAAGCTCAGAGAATTTGTGGTCGCGGATGAAGTTATACGTCTCCATGAATTCTTCTTCCGTTTCACCAGGGAAGCCGACGATAACGTCAGATGTCACTGCCAGATCCGGCAATGCCGCCTCCAGTTTGCGCAGGCGCTCGGAGAAGAAGTCCATCGTATACTTCCGGCGCATACGTTTTAGCACTGTATCGGAACCGGATTGAATCGGGATGTGCAGATGATTGACGACAATTTTGGAATTCTGCAACACCTCAATTACTTCGTCCGTCAATTGCGACGCTTCAATCGAAGAGATGCGAAGACGTTTTAACCCTTTTACTTGTGATTCTAAATCACGCAGCAACTGGGCTAGGTTATAGTCTTTGAAATCCTGGCCGTAGCCGCCTGTATGGATGCCAGTCAGGACGATTTCAAGATAGCCTGCATCGACCAGCTGCTGTGCCTGGCGGATGACTTCCTGCGGGTCGCGGGAGCGCATGAGGCCGCGCGCCCATGGAATGATGCAGAACGTACAGAAATTGTTGCAGCCTTCCTGGATTTTCAATGACGCACGCGTACGGTCTGTGAACGCCGGTACGTCCAGTTCTTCGTATACACGATTTTTCATGATGTTGCGGACCGCGTTAATCGGCTGGCGTTCTTTACGGTACTGGTCGATCAACCCAAGCATTTTATGACGGTCCTGTGTCCCGACGACGATATCAACGCCTGGAATCGCCATGATTTCAGCCGGCGAAGTTTGTGCATAACACCCTGTTACACAAATGACCGCATCCGGATTTTGACGGATGGCGCGTCGGATGACCTGACGGGATTTTTTATCTCCTGTATTTGTTACTGTACATGTATTGATAACATAAACATCAGCTTGTTGTTCAAACTCGTTACGGTCGTAGCCCTGCTCTTTGAATAATTGCCAGATCGCTTCTGTTTCGTAATGGTTTACTTTACAACCTAATGTGTGAAAAGCCACTGTTGACAAGGCCCCTCCACCTCTTTCATTCAAATTCATAAGATATTGCAGATAATGCATATAGCGGCGCGGTTTCAGCCCGTAAAATACGCGGGCCGAGCGACATGACCTGCGCTCCTGCCGCTACAAGGGCCTCCGCCTCGTTGCGCGAGATGCCACCTTCCGGACCAAAAATACATAAAATCGATTTCGATTCATTATCATACACGTTTTTCAACTTATCCGCAAACCTTGTGCGTTTTTCGACCTTTGCATCTTCCTCGTCCGCGATAAAGACCGCGTCATACTCTGGCAATAATGCCAGTAGCTGCTTGAAGGAAACCGGCGCTTCAATGGTAGGTACATGGGTACGGTGCGATTGCTCTGCAGCCTCCCGGGCAATCTTCTGCAGCCGCTCCTGGTTTTTGCGGGCTTTCTTATCATCCCATTTGACGATCGAGCGCTCTGCAGCAAAAGGAATGCAGGCATACATGCCCAGTTCCGTCCCCTTTTGGGCAATCAGCTCAAGCTTATCCCCTTTCGGCAACCCGCAGGCAATCGTTACCTGCACGGGCATTTCCGGAGAAGGAATTGTACGTCCTGTCGGTTGTGCCGACACTTCCACCCCCACTTCTGTAATTTCGCAAACATGGGCGATGCCGCCGGAAACGATGATGATTTCCTCGCCTGGCGTCATTCGCATCACTTTACTAATATGCCTCGCGTTGTCACCAGTGATGAGGAATGTCCCCGCCTCGCCTGCCGGCTCATCTACAAAATAACGTTGCATCGTGTTTTTCCCCTCTTTCTAATGAAAAAGTAGACAAAGCCCGATGACCTTGTCTACTAGCTTGGTTGTGCTGTGTTACTGTGGACGGCGCGCTACAATCGCTACCCAGTCTTCCATCATCAATACTTCCTCGATGGCAAAGCCCGATTTTTCCAGCGCCTGCTTCACATCGTCCTTTTTCGCTCCAATGATGCCGCTCGTCACGTATACGCCACCCGGCTTTACGATTGAGAAGGCATCGTCCGTGAAGGTTACGATGATTTCAGCCAGGATATTCGCCACTACGACATCAGCAGGCTCCTTCACCGTGTCCAGCAGGTTGCCGTGGAATACTTGCACGGTACCGTCCACTTTGTTGAGGGCCACGTTTTCACGGGCAGCCTTCACCGCTACTTCATCCAAATCCAGCGCGTGCACTTTTTGTGCGCCGAGCATAGCCGCACCGATTGATAGGACGCCGGAACCTGTTCCGACATCGATTACTGTGTCGCCAGGGCTCACTACCTTTTCCAACGCCTGTAGGCACATGACCGTCGTCGGATGCGTCCCCGTCCCGAAGGCCATGCCTGGGTCCAGTTCGATGATCAGCTCATCCGTACTGACAGGGACATATTCCTCCCACGTCGGGACAATCGTGAAGCGTTCGGAAATCTTCACTGGATGATAGTATTGCTTCCAAGCTGTCGCCCAATCCTCCTCGTCCACTTCACACAACGTCAAAATATTTTCACCGATGTTGATATCAAAATTTACAAGGTTGGAAATTGCAAGTTTAATTTCCTCTACCGTTTCCGCCAAAAAGCTCGTTGCGGATAAATACGCCTTCACCACGACCCCGTTTTTTGGGAAGTCGTCCGGGTTCAATGCGTAAATTTCCCCAAACTGATCAATTCTTTCTTTTGTCAATTCTTTTGAATCTTCTATCACAACGCCACTAGCGCCCGCCTCATGTAATATATTTGATACAGCTTCAACGGCTTCATTTGTTGTCAGAATCGATAATTCCGTCCATTTCACTTGCAACTCTCTCCTTTATTATTCACCTTTAAAGGTCTTTTTGATTTTATCGAACAATGAGCTCCCCTGCTCTTCAGGAATATCACCGCTGAGTTCCGCAAAATCACGCAGCAGCTGCTTTTGCTTTTCCGTCAGCTTTGTCGGAGTCATGACTTTTACGATGACGTACTGGTGCCCCATGCCGTAGCCGTGGACATTTTTTACACCTTTGTCCTTGATGCGGAATTGGGCACCGGATTGTGTACCGGCAGGAATCTTCAGTTTCACTTTACCGTGTACTGTCGGCACTTCGATTTCATCACCGAGGGCCGCCTGCGGGAATGTCAGCTTCAGCTCATAGTAGATGTCATCCCCATCACGCTCGAACAGCTCGTGATTACGGACGCTGAACACGATGTAAAGATCCCCGGCAGGGCCGCCATTAATGCCTGGCTCCCCTTGGCCTGTCACACGCAGTTGCTGGCCATCATCCACACCGGCTGGAATATTGATTTTGATTTTCTTCGTTTTCTGCACTTTTCCGGCACCGCGGCATGTCGTACATTTATCAACGATGATTTTGCCGGCACCACGGCATGATGGGCATGTACGGCGGTTCATCATACGGCCGAACGGTGTATCCACAGCCTGGTTGATTTCGCCCGCCCCTTTACAGTGTGAACATGTCTGCGGCGTCGTACCTGGTTTGGCGCCTGTTCCGTTACATGTCTCGCAGTCTTCCTCTTTTGGAATTTCGACCTCCGTCTCCTTCCCGAAAACAGCCTCTTCAAAGTCTACGGTCATGCGGAATTGCAAATCGTCACCCTTGCGCGGTGCATTCGGGTCCTGACGGCGTCCACCGCCAAAGAATGAGGAGAAGATATCCTCGAAGCCGCCGAAGCCGCCTCCATTAAACCCGCCTCCGCCGAAGCCAGCCTGTGGGTCCTCATGACCGAACTGGTCGTAGCGAGCGCGTTTTTGATCGTCGGATAACACTTCATATGCCTCGGCGATTTCCTTGAATTTTTCATCAGCGCCCGGCTCTTTATTGATGTCCGGATGGTACTGCTTTGATAGCTTGCGGTATGCCTTTTTGATTTCATCTTTGCCCGCCCCTTTTGAAAGGCCAAGCACTTCATAATAATCGCGCTTACTCATCGTTCACTCTCCGCTCTTTTTACATAACGTTTATTTTAACATGTTAAAAAAATGATGTATATGCAAAGTACTCTTACAAATATGATTTTTCATTTCAACATTGAAAAAGTCAAAGCCGGCATTTCGGTCTTTGACTTTTTCACACTTACTTTATTGTAGGATTATTTGTCATCCTTCACTTCTTCAAAGTCAGCATCGACAATGCCGTCGTCCTTCTTGCCGGCGTCAGCGCCCGCATCGCCTTGAGCGGCTTGTGCAGCGGCTGCAGCTTGCTCATACACTTTCATGACAAGCGGTTGTAGGATGCCTTCCAATTTCTCTTTTGCAGACTTGATGCCTTCGATTTCGCCCGCTTCCAACGCTTTTTTCAGCTCATCGCGTGCATCTTCCACAGATTTCTTTTCGTCCTCTGTAATTTGCTCGCCCAAGTCTGTAATCGTCTTATCCACTTGGAATACCAATTGGTCGGCTTCGTTGCGAAGTTCCGCTTCTTCTTTACGCTTCGCATCCGCTTCTGCGTTTGCTTCTGCATCCTTCACCATGCGCTCGATCTCTTCTTCTGATAAACCAGAGTCGGATTGGATGACGATTGTCTGCTCTTTGTTTGTACCAAGGTCTTTCGCCTTAACAGATACGATACCATTTTTGTCGATATCGAATGTTACTTCGATTTGTGGTACACCACGTGGCGCTGGTGGAATATCCGATAATTGGAAGCGACCTAATGTTTTGTTGTCTGCCGCCATTGGACGTTCCCCTTGCAGGACGTGGATGTCTACTGCCGGCTGGTTGTCAGCTGCAGTCGAGAACACTTGAGATTTTGATGTTGGGATTGTTGTGTTGCGGTCAATCAATTTCGTGAACACGCCGCCCATTGTTTCAATACCAAGTGAAAGTGGTGTTACGTCAAGAAGTACGATGTCTTGCACGTCACCAGTCAATACGCCACCTTGAACAGCAGCACCCATTGCTACTACTTCATCAGGGTTTACGCCTTTGTGCGGCTCATGACCTGTTTCTTTTTTGATTGCTTCTACTACTGCCGGAATACGAGTAGAACCACCAACCAAGATGACTTTATCCAATTCAGAAGCTGAAAGGCCAGCATCAGATAGCGCTTGGCGAGTCGGTACGATTGTACGCTCAACAAGGTCGCGTGTTAAATCATCGAATTTCGCACGAGTCAAAGATACTTCCAAGTGAAGTGGACCTTCTGCGCCCGCTGTGATGAATGGTAAAGAAATTTGTGTCGATGTTACACCTGATAAGTCTTTTTTCGCTTTTTCAGCTGCATCTTTCAAACGTTGCATCGCCATTTTGTCTTTTGACAGGTCGATGCCGTTTTCTTTTTTGAACTC
>JAZUQF010000253.1:0-2787 GCA_045605545.1 Lysinibacillus sp. | reverse complement strand
TTCACAGGGAAGCCCTGCGCCTTCACCCAGTCACGCGTCTGCCGGCAATGATGCTTGGGGCGTGAAGTGATGTAGAAAATTTCATGCCCCTCGGCTGCGAGTGCGTTCAGTGTCTCGACGGCGTCGGCAAAGGCCGGGCAGTCCGTGAAATAAATCTCCTCCATGCAATCCCTCCACATCTGGCCGCCCTGTTCATCGGTCATGCCGAATGGGGCATGGATTTCCACCGTGGAAAGGGCATGGAAGACCTCGAGTCCCAATGTCTTGTTTAATTTTTTATTATATAAGTGAAACGCATGTTCACGTAAATTGATCAGTGTATCATCTATATCAAAACCGAATTTCATGTTATCCTCCTGTGGCTAGCCCATGATTGTAAACTGTGAGGAAAAGCTCTGCTCTTTTTCAATCTGCAGTGCCTGGAGCTTTTCAATCTCTTGCCAGCGCTGGGCTGCACATGTTAGTGAATCGAGTTGGTCGATTGTGTGTTGTTCCAGAAGCTCCACCAGCACATCTGCGTCCTTCATCGCGCTGTTCAGGCCGAATGCGCCTGTCGGGGTCATCGTATGGGCCGCATCGCCAATCAGTGCAAGGCCCCGGTGCCCCCAATCTTCGGTCAGGCTGCTGAAGACGTCGAGGACGATGAAGTCCCCCCAGGAAGTGATATGTTCCTGCACGGCTTCCGATAGCTCGGGAAACGCATGAAGCAGACTTTCGATGAAGGGGGAGAAGGGCTGCCTGCGAAGGGCTAGGTAGCTTCCAGGCGGGATATGCCAGCCAATCTGTACATAGCCGTTTGCCTGGGTGAACAGCGAAATCTGCCTATCCTGCACGAGTGCCATTTTGATGGCGGGCTGCCATCCGGCGGGGGCGGGGATGCGGGCCCATAGCAGGTCGTAGCCATGCTTGCGGATGGCCGCCTTGATGTTCGCCTTTTTGCGGACCGTCGAAAAGCGGCCGTCCGCTCCGACGACAAGCTTGCTAGTGATGGTGAATTCTTCCCCGTCACGTACGGCGCGGACACCGACATAACGGCCGTCCTCATCCTGCACAAGGTCCGTGACCCGCGTGTTCAGCCAATAGTGGAAGCCTTCCTGTTTTTGGGCCGCATCCAATATGGCCTGCAGCAGGTGGGCTTGCGGGACATGGATGCCCAAATGGCCGACAGCCGGTTCTGGCAGGATGGTTTTCATCAATCGGCCGTCCTGCCAATATTCCAGCTGCTCCATTTTCAGTAGGCCGAGCTTTTCGACGGCATCGAAAAGGCCGTGCTTTTTCAGAATGGCTTCGCCTTCTTCATTGATGTGCTCCCCACGAAAGGTCTTGGCAATCTGCCCCGACCTCTCCAGCAACAGAACCGAGATGCCTTTCTTGGCCAATAGATAGGCGAGTAAAGCACCCCCTGGCCCGGCACCGGCAATACAGACGTCTACTTTCTGATTCATCCATCTATCCTTCCTTTGGGTAGGCTGTAATTCGCAAATCATCGCCGATTTTTTCGACATCGGCAAAATCCAGAAGCATCGCAGCATCGATTGTCTCGACATCGTCGCCTGTAAATGGGGTGATGGAGTGGCGGCCACCCAATACTTTCGGCGCCACATAGACGTGGAACTTCTGGATGAGTCCCTGGCGCAGGAAGGAGGCGTTCACCTCGCCGCCGCCTTCGACCAGCACATCGGTAATGCCGAGCTTGTAAAGTGCGTCCAGCATGGAATGTAGATCGGGCTTGCCGTCAATGAGGGGCACATAGAGCATTTCTGCCCCTGCATTTTTGAACGGCCCTGCATGCTCCTGCTGGCCTTCAGCCGTCACAATAATGGTCCTTGCTTTGTCGGTCTGCAGAATTTGCGCATCCAGAGGTGTGCGCAGCTGGCGGTCCAGTACGATGCGGACAGGATTTTTCCCCGTCCGGTCCTGCAGCCGGGTCGTCAGGGCAGGATCATCCTTCAGTACTGTCCCGACACCGACAAGGATGGCATCGACCTCATTGCGGAGTTCATGTACGTCCATGCGCGCCTTTTCTGCTGTAATCCATTTTGAGTGGCCATTGTATGTAGCGATTTTTCCGTCCAGGGTCATGGCGAATTTTGAAATGACGAATGGGCGAGAAGTCAGCATGTTATGGATGAAGCGCTCATTCAAGCGGCGGGCCTGATGTTCCAGCAGTCCGACTTCGACCTCGATGCCTGCTTCGCGCAGCAGGTTGATGCCCCGTCCTGCAACGGAAGGGTTGGGGTCCTCCATTGCCACTACGACGCGCTTTACGCCGGATTCCTTGACCAGGTCGGCACAAGGCGGGGTTTTGCCAAAATGCGAGCACGGCTCCAGAGTTACATAGAGCGTCGCATCTTTTGCATGTTCTCCGGCCATCCGAAATGCATGTACCTCGGCATGCGGCTCCCCGGCCTTCCGGTGAAGTCCTGTTCCGACGATGGCACCATCCTTGACGATCACCGCCCCGACAAGCGGGTTGGGGTTTGTCTTTCCTTTTGCGCTTGCCGCCAAATCAAGGGCGAGCTGCATGTAGTACTGATCGTTCTTCATCCTCCATCCCTCCATCCATCATGATATGGCCCGCCTTTTCCACCTTCGTCTGCAGGTAGAAGCGGTTTGTCTCTGTCATGCCTCCCCAGAGCGGGATATGCTTATCTGCCAGCAGTCCATGCTTTTGGAGTGCCGCCAGCTTGTTCGGGTTGTTTGTGATGAGCGTTGCCGGCTTTTGGCGGAGCGCCTTCAGCAGCAGGATGGCATCCTCGTAGGAGCGTGTATCATCCTCGAACCCCA
>JAZUQF010000252.1:0-1717 GCA_045605545.1 Lysinibacillus sp. | reverse complement strand
GAGCATAAACAAAGTTCATCAGCACACCACCGGCATTATACCAGAAGAATGGGACCTTCTCGGGTGTCATATCGGGTGGGGACATTAAGCACTGTCCACCCGTACCAGCCAACTTGAACCGCCTTATTCTAATCCTTCCCTCCTTACGTATAAATGCAACGCTTGCTATGCGGAATGAAATGAAGCGATATCCCGTGGCAAATCCCATCAGAAGATGTCCGCCCTCGTGGAGAATGATGTGTAGAACAATGGCAACAAACATGGCGATGAAGGCACCGAGTATAGGGATTATTAACTCTACTACTTTGATTTCGGCCAGTTTACCAATAAATTCGGACATACCATCCTGGCCTTCCAGTATAAATATGACTCCAGCTACTGCCACTCCTCCAATGACAATACCTAACAAAAAGGACACTAAAAACTTTACAATCTTTTTCATCATATCCATCATTATAATAGTACAAATGTAAAGAATATTCATAAAACGAGCGTTTTTGTGGACATATTTTTACTTAAGAATTAACGGAAATTTACAATCCGGCCGGTTGAAACGATTTTTATTTTTGGCCTGGCAAGGTGCTGAAGCAATTGACAATTCACAATTGACAATTGACAATTCTTCGATGAAATGGGCGATTTCTGAACCCATCATCCTCTAGCTAACCCCTCCCTATGGCGAAAGTTCATAAATCGGTTGGCTTTGGCAGAAGATGCAACGAAAACGATGACGAAAACGAGAACCGCTGAGGAGTTGGCAGTAGTGGTCATTGGTTTATAATTTCCCCTTGTCCAAACTGCAGTTTTTCTTTGCCCAAACTACAGTTTGGAGCCTTGCAAACCGCAGTTTTTAACTGCAAAAACTCCTTTATCATAGGTCTGACAAAATTTTATCAAGCCTGTGATAATTTTTTTTCGCACCGTTGACAAACTTTTTTCACCATGGTGATAATGTTTTGTCAAGCCCATGATTATCCTTGATAAAACTTTGTCAATGATGCATAGAAGCGTGACAAACCGCTTTTGAGCAATGTCTTCTCTACTGATATACTACGAAATCGGTTCGAACGATGCATCGGCAGCCTCTGCCAAAGCCAACCGATTTATGAACTTTCGCCAATAGAGAAGACACCAAAACTTCCGATTTCATCGAAAAACAAAAAGGTTATGATATAGCAGTTTTCCCAGTGTCTCTGTCATCCTGAGCATAGCGAAGGATCCCGCGCAGGGACTTGAAAGATACATTGCGAGATCCTTCGCGTTGCTCAGGATGACATCATAGCGACAATTTTAATGAGTCGGGTAAACATCTATGTTATTTTCAAACAAAAAGGTGCAGCTGTTGAGCTGCACCGTGCCAGGCCAAAAATAAAACTAATTTCACCGGCCTAGGATCGATTTACCTGACGGGTATTTGAATCTCCGTGAGGTAGTCTGCAACATCCTCTTTGTTCCACGGACCATCGATGTAGCAGAAGCGTGGATTACCACTGAGCTGCATTCCTTGCTCTTCGATATGGCTCAGCATCCTTGTCATCGTCTCGGAAAAACTATCGTATGAGCCACGATGATAGCAGCAGAGCGCTTTGGGGATTTCTGCGGTTTCATAGAATCGTAGGATCTCCGTGTCGGGGTGCATCTCGCCCACTGCCTCGCAATACTCCAGGTCGATGTTCTCGTCGCGGTGCTCCGCATCGTGCTCCATCGTGAAGCAGTA
>JAZUQF010000251.1:0-3772 GCA_045605545.1 Lysinibacillus sp. | reverse complement strand
AGTTCAGACCAGCAACAGGAACCTGATGTAGCCCGTAATGACCTGCAATGTAGCCGAATGCAGCATGTGAAACAAAGAATGTCTTTTTGGATGCCCCCTCAGCCATCGCCTTGAAATCGGCGTGCAGATCATCCAGCTCCGTTGCAAGCATATCATAGTTTTCCGTGAAAACTTCTTCATGCTCAGGCATTGCCTCTACCAGCTCATCCTTGATAGTTGCCGCTAAATCCTTGGAGATGATTGGGGATAGCCACACATGGGAGTCATGCTCGTGAGCTTCTTCATGAGACTCCTCGCCTTCATGGTCATGCCCATCTTCCTCGGCATGTACATGGCCAGTGGAAATATGGAGCATTTCCTCGCTGACATTGTCTGCAGTGGCCACCAGTTTTACCTGTTCATTTGCCAGTGTGGTCTTTGCCTTTTCTACAAACCCTTCAAGGCCAAGCCCGATGTAGAAGAACAAATCAGCATCTGCCAAAGCCATCATATCTTTTTGCGTCGGCTCGAATGTATGCTCATTGGCGCCTGGAGGATAAATGGAGGAGACATCTACATGATCGCCGCCGATGCGCTCGGCAAAATATTGCAGCGGATAGACCGTCGTATAGACGGATAATGCATCCTCCTCTTTCTTGGAAGTCGACTCCTTATCCGTATCACCTCCACTGCATGCTGCTGCTATAAGGGCAACAGCCGACAGCAGGAAGAATGATAAAAGCCTTTTCATCGTGCTCACCTCTTAATTGTAATTATTACGATTTAAATTCAACATTGTCTATCATACAGGAAAGGGCCTGAAAAGACAATAAAAACAGCCTTCGAAGTCACTTTTTTTTCGAAGGCCATTCTTCAGGGACGGGGTCGAACCCGCCTGGATGGAAAGGTTGGCATTTTAAAATACGGATTGTCGTCAAAATCAGGCCCTTGATGGCACCATGCTTTTGGAATGCTTCCAGTCCGTAGCTTGAGCAAGTCGGATGGAACCGGCAAGTGGGAGGGGTCATCGGTGAAATGAACTTTCGATAGAAGCGAATCAGCCAAATGAACGGATACTTGATCATCTGTCATCCTCCCTCTGATGCGTCTGTGCCGGACGAGGGTCGATCGTCTGCTTTGTGGAAAAGTTGTTTTGCTTCGCTACTAGAAAGATGGCCGCCGCAAAAATGGACATGATGCAAACGACGACGATTAAAATGAATGATAAACTCAATGTTTTCACCTCGACTTCTATTATAAAGGGATTTTGCCGTCTTTTGTTCTATAATCTCTTGCATAAATGATATTCTTGCAGAAGATTCTCTAAATATTCATTTTTAAGAGTTAGAAAAGTGGGTATAATACCATTGATAAGAAATTTATCTATTAACTCGACGAGGTGATTTGAATGGCAAAGAAAACATTGAACAATCAATTGAATGATTTAGTAGCAACATGGTCGGTGCTGTATACGAAGCTACATAACTATCACTGGTATGTTAGCGGACCGTCTTTCTTTACATTGCACGCAAAATTTGAAGAGTTATATAATGAAACGACGTTGATGCTGGATGAAATCGCTGAGCGTATTTTAGCGCTGGGCGGCAAGCCTGTTGCAACGATGAAAGAACATCTGGAGCTTTCTTTAATAGAAGAGGCGTCCGGCAAGGAATCGGCTGAAGAGATGGTACAGGCAGTCATCAATGATTTCGGCGTGATTATGGAAGCGTTGAATAAGGCAATGGAAACGGCTGCCGAACAGGGTGACGACCGTACAGAAGATATATTGAATGCGAAGTTCCAAAGCCTGGAACAACATTCATGGATGCTATCCGCATTTCTTGGTAAGTAATCCTCATTAATGATGCATTGTTAAGAATGCGGCCCCTTAAGCAGGAGGCCGCATTTTGTGTATAAACGGCCCGGAGGCTACCTATACTGTTATGGAGGTGGCTTCTATGGAAAAACAAACGTATTATGTATCGGTTCCGCATCTGACGTGTTCGGCTTATCCTGGAGCATTAGCCTATGATTTCAAGCTGGAATTGGAGCCTTACAAGGCACGCGTGTTCCAAAGGTTGTTCGATTACATTCACCAGCTGGAGTCCTCCAATATGGTACGGGCCCATTTGCCGTTCATCCCCTATCATATGGATGAACTGAACCATGATATCGACTACAGGTACAAGCAAATATATGCGCTCATTCATGAATTCGGCGACGAGCAAGCAAAAGAATTTGTTGAGAAGATGCCCTATTTTAGTTGAAGCGCCCACATCCCTTCGCTACACTTGAAATGAGTTAGGAGTTGAAGGGATGTTTGCATTTACAGATGAAAACGACCTACGCGTTGTCCTGCGCTTTGATGGGGGGCCGTTCGAGGTCGAGCCCCGGCATGTGCTGGCTCTTGTAAAATATCAGAATAGATGGCTTTGCACCGAGCATTCCTTGCGGGGCATCGAATTTCCCGGCGGAAAGCGGGAAGAAGGGGAGACGCTGGTCGAAGCGGTAGTCCGTGAAGTATATGAAGAAACACGAGTGCGGGTGAAGGATGTCCGGTGGTTCGCTCACTATGTTGTATATGATAAGGTGCCATTCTGCAAGGCTGTTTTTACAGCGGCTGTGGAGGAGATGGAAGACTTCATCGGTGAGTATGAGACGGTGGCAAGGCACTGGCTGACGGAAGAAGAGCTGCTCGCCCATCCACACCTGAGCTTTTACATGCGTGATGACGGAATGAAAAAGATGCTACAGGAAGTGAAGAGACATGAGCGAAGATGGTAAGATCATATCCATGCGTCAATATCCTTCACCGAATCCCCACATCCGGTTGGATGAGATTACATACTGGTCAGATGGGCTTCGCGTGAAGGGCCTGCTTGCAAGACCGAAAGAGGGGAAGGCGGCCGAAGCCATGCTTTATCTGCGGGGAGGCATGCAGTCGGTCGGCATGGTGAGGCCTGCCCGGGTCGCCCAATTTGCCTGCCGTGGCTTCGTCGTATTTGCCCCTTACTATAGGGGGAACCGGGGCGGGGAGGGCAAGGACCAATTCGCCGGTGACGATCGTTATGATGCTGTCCATGGTGTAGACATACTGAAGCAATTTACAGATTGTGAAAACGTGCATGTATATGGATTTTCGCGGGGAGGTCTAATGGCCTTGTGGACGGCGATATTGCGGGACGACATCGCATCTGTCGTCTGCTGGGCCGGGGTGTCGGATGCGGCGGCCACGTATTGGGAGAGAATCGATATGCGCCGCGGCCTGCGCCGTGTCATCGGGGGCACGCCGAAGAAGGTGCCGGAACGATATGATGACCGCACGCCGCTGTATGAAATTGAAAAGATTGAAGCGCCGGTCCTCATCATCCATGGCACGAGCGATCAGCATGTAGATATCGAACATGCCTATCAGCTGGAATATTGCCTGCAGGATGCCGGGAAGGTCTATGAGACATGGTATTCGTACCGCCTGAAGCACCATTATCCGCCGCAGATCAATCGGGAGACTGTGAGGGCCTTGTGCGGCTGGATGAAGGGGAAGGGCATGGGATAGGGAGCCGTACGGAAAGTGGAAGCTTTCTGTGCAGCTTAAATTTTTTAGGGAACGGCATCAGCTAAGAGGCACTACTTCCCAAGGCGTACAAAAAGAGGTTCTAAATCAAATGTTGGGGTGTTGTAAATTTACACAGCACTCCTCATCCCAAATGAACCCCGATATTTTTATATACATGATTTAATAAAATCTTCGCTTTAAAATGCTCAAATTTACGGAAGCCATAGGCATTCCGCT
>JAZUQF010000250.1:0-2875 GCA_045605545.1 Lysinibacillus sp. | reverse complement strand
TACATACAGGAAGGATGTAAAGGAAAAGTGCCCCACCATCGTCCAGAGGAGCGGCAACGATAAAATGGCGGAAACAATGAACTTCCGCTGCTGCCTTTCGATTGCCTGCTCCCGGTGGTCGGCGCCCTGCTGCTCATCTTCCTTCACATGCGCTCCGTATCCCAGCTTTTCAATTGCCTGGATGATGTCTGTAGCCGTCACTTCGAGCGGGTTGTATTCGACCGTTGCATTTTCCAGGGCGAGGTTGACGTTCGCTTGGGCAATTCCCTTCCTTTTGTTCAGCACCTTTTCAATCCTTGCCGAACAGGCCGCGCATGTCATGCCCGTCACCGTAAACTCCTTCTTCTCCTTCACGACCCCATAGCCGAGGTCCTGAATTTTCTGCTCCACATCCTGCTCCGTGAGCTTCTGTGAATCGTATGTGACGACAGACTTTTCAAGCGCCAGATTGACACTTGCCTCTTCCACGCCCTCTAGTCTTTTCAGTCCTTTTTCGATCCTTGCTGCACATGCTGCACATGTCATGCCTGTAATTTGAAGAGTCGTTTCCCTGCTGGAATTGCCCATCTTCATCCTGCTCCTTAACATACCTATAACGGGTATATATTTTTTAAAAAAGAGAGTGCTGTAGCAGCACTCATCTTCCACTATTCCACTACATCGTATCCTTGGTCCTCGATTGCCGCCTTCATTTGGTCGATCGTCACCTGGCCATCTTTATAGGCAACCGCTACAGTGCCAGCATCGAGCTGGACAGCTACCTGCTCCACACCTTCAAGCTGACCCAGGCCTCCTTCGACAGCCTTTACACAATGTCCGCACGACATCCCTTTTACTTGGAATGTTACATTTTCCATTTTTCATCGCTCCTTTTTTGACTGTAGAAACTTCTATTTATTTTCTCATCAACTTCTGGATGGTCACCAGCAGTTCATCCAATACTTCCTCATCGCCCTCTGACAGGCGGTCTGCCACGCACCCTTTCAAGTGCCCCTGCAGAAGAACCTTCGCTACGCTGTTCAAGGCGGATTGGATGGCCGAAAGCTGTGTGATGACATCATCGCAGTAGACATCCTTCTCGATCATCCCCTTGATGCCCCGCACCTGGCCTTCAATGCGGTTCAGACGGCTCGTCAAATCTTTTTTGACATGCTCGGGATGTTGGCTTTTCCTGCAGGATTCTTCTGTATGGCAGGCTGATGTCAGCTGTTTGTTCATTTCTTTCTCCATTCCATCTTCCTCCTCTAGCTGCTGCCCAAGGTACCTTTATCTGGTATATATTTCTTGTACCTTCACTATAAGATACCCATTAAGGGTATGTCAATGCGTATGCTCCAATTTCATTCCATCGCCCATTTTGCAGGAAGACGCATCAGCTCATTCGATATGTCCAAGCCCATAATAGTCATGTTGTAGCTGCTTGAGCTGGTCATCCACTATTTTCAGGCGGTTCTTCAATTCCTTGGCCTTTTCCTTGGCCGCCGTCGTCGCTGCTTCATGGACAAGGGCCTGCTCCCGCCGCTTCGCCGCATTCGTACGGTGGGACGATAGGCGTTCCCTCTCCTCATGAAGGAAGGAGCCTTCAGTCGCAAGAAGCTCCTCCACAAGCTCCTCCCGCTTTTCCTCGATTTCCTTGTGCAGCTGTTTTTTCCTGACATTCAGCTTTGTATTGTCAATCGTGGCACTGATCGTCCGCCATAGTCCCTTGCGCAGGCGATTGCCTTCCTTCTGTCGTTCCAGCGCCTCTATTTCCGCTTCCTTGAAGGTGATGGCATCGATGCCTGCCTGCATGACGTATGTCCGCTCCTCCACCGGCACGTCGGCAATATGCCTGCCGAGGGATGTTTTATACATCAGCGCCTTGTCCTTCTCCTCCTCCATCATTTGCACATGGCTTTCACGGCGCTCTTCATGATGCTTCCTTTCAGCCTCCTTGGCGAGGATTGCTTCCTCAAGCTTGTCGCGCTTTTCCACAAGCTCCCGGTGGCGCGCCTCTTGCTTGGTCCAGTGTGCAATGAACGGGGCGGCATCCGCTTCGCCGATCTGCAGCTTTACGACCAGCGGCAGGATGAGCTGCAGGATGCCCACCGGAAGGAGCTTTTTCCTCATACCTCTCGTCGGGGGCTTCAACATCGCCCCGCCTCCCAAGGCAAGCGGAATGAGTACAAACGGGCTGATGAGCAGGGAAAAGAGAGGGGCCTCAAAGCCCGCAACTTCCACGATGGATGAAAACACGACCACCGCCCCCTGCGTCATGAGGGCCATACGGATGGCTTCCGCCGTCAGCTCATCAATCCCCAACCTTCCCTTCAACTCCAGCTGCTGGTTTTCCGGCAGGTCCATTAGAAAGTCCTGCATACGCTTCGTAAAATCAGTCGCCTTCTTTTCATCAAGCTCACGGAACTTGCTGTCGAAGATGGAAAACACCTTCTGCATTTGATGGTGGATGATCAGCTGGTAGATTTCCCGGTCGCCTGCAGATGCTACAAATGTTTCATAATCTTTGTCGTCCTTCATCATGCCTGCATGGACCGCCTGTATAATCGCTTCCGCCTGACTTTCAATGGCAGGCTGCGAGTCGTAGGATGTGCCCGGAAGGTCGAGTATCTTCGCCATTTCCGCAAAAAGCTTCACCTGGAGCTCCTCATCTGAAAAGCGTTCGAGCTTCTTCATCTCCACCTTCAGCGCTTCATTCGAATGGCCTCCCTCCTTCGAGAAAAAATCCTTCGTCTTAGCCGTCACCATGCCGAGCATGTTTGTTTTAAGCACCAGGGCATATGCCATGCGAAGCTCCTCGCCCCTCGACTGCAGCAGGGCCCTGGCCAACATTTTACCATTCATCATTCGATCCCTCTTTCGCCATTTCTACCTTCCA
>JAZUQF010000249.1:0-1987 GCA_045605545.1 Lysinibacillus sp. | reverse complement strand
ACATGCTTGGCTTCGAGCATCTCCTTCACTTTCACCATTGCCATGATGGCCGACTCGTCCCAAACCTGGCTTTCCGATAGGTCGATGATGATACACCCCTCGACGTCCGCCTTTTTGAAATAGTTCAGCAGGCTCTCGGTTGACGCAAAGAATAGCTGCCCCTTCACATAGTACACATTGTCCTGCCTAGTGATTTTCAATGTCGACAACTTGGAGACGAAGAACATCGCACTGACCAAAATACCGGCAACGACTCCTATAGCCAGATTATGTGTGTAGAGTACGACAATGATTGTCAGTAGCATGACAAAGACGTCCTGCTTTGGTGCAGTAAAGATGTATTTAATCGAACTCCAGTCAAACTGGGTGATGCAAACGACAATCATTACACCGGCCAAGACCGGCATAGGAATCTGGACTACATAGTCACCGAGCACGAGAATCAGGAACATCAGAAAGGCACCGGAAACAAATGTCGACAACCTGCCGCGTGCGCCTGACTTTACGTTGATGACCGATTGGCCGATCATGGCGCAACCGGCCATACCGCCGAAAAATCCGTTCAGGATGTTTGCGA
Source organism: Lysinibacillus sp. (assembly GCA_045605545.1). Classification (GTDB taxonomy): domain Bacteria; phylum Bacillota; class Bacilli; order Bacillales_A; family Planococcaceae; genus Lysinibacillus_B. The sequence continues at coordinate 1,410 of JAZUQF010000249.1, read as the reverse complement.
TGCCCTGTCCGCGCGCCTCTACATTTTTATCGCTTTCCGAATCCGTCATATCATCCAGAATGGCAGCCGTCAGCAATGATTCCATCAAGCCTACTACAGCCAGAGCCAATGAATACGGCAGGATGATGGACAGTGTTTCCCATGTGAAAGGCACATCCGGAATGAGGAACGATGGGAGGCTTTGAGAAATAGAGCCCATATCGCCGACCGTCTTCAAATCGATGCCTAAATACACAACGGCGACTGATAAAAGGACGACGGCGATGAGTGGAGCAGGAATTCCTTTGATGACGAACGGGATGACATAAATCAGGCCGATTGTCAGAAGAAGGAACGTCCACGTCATCATGTTGCCGCCGATGAAATGCGGCGTCTGGGCGATGAATACGAGGATTGCCAGGGAGTTGACAAAACCAATCATGACAGCGTTCGGAATGAATTTCATCAGCCGTGCGACCTTGCACACACCGAAAATGATCTGGATGATGCCTGTCAGAATCGTGGCGGCCAGCAAATACTCAAGCCCGTGATCCTTGACGAGTGACACGATGACAAGCGCCATCGCCCCTGTGGCTGCGGAAATCATGGCTGGGCGTCCGCCCACGAAACTGATCGTCACTGCGATGATGAAGGATGCGTAAAGGCCGACCATTGGATCCACGCCTGCCAGAATGGAGAAGGCAATCGCCTCCGGAATGAGGGCGAGCGCCACGACCAGACCTGCTAAAATATCCGCCCGGATATTGCCGAACCATTGTTGTCTATATTCTTTCATATAAAAATACCTCTCTCGGAAAAATCTTATCCTATCATATCATTGTTTGTAGAAATGAGGGAGGTGGAAAATTGCTTATCGAACAACCTAAATAATGGGTATTTTATAACTTTTGACATGAACGTCAATACCCATAATATGCCACCTCTTATAAGCAACAAGAATCAAATTGTGCCGCTTCTCAATTACCATATTTATGTAAGTTGATTCATCCCTTATAATTGACTCATGAAGAAGGAAAGGGGTTGATTGTATGAAAGAGCAAGTGAAAGATGCAGGGGATGACTCAATTACTTCAACGATTCCACTCCAACAATTAATCGACAGAATGAAATCACTGTACGGTTTGATAAGCCAGAATTCCTACATCAGGGATACGACGAACCGTCTGAAGCGCCTTATTGAAGATGCAAGCGCCCCTATAACGATTCTGCTTCTTGGGAAGGAACGTGTTGGAAAGACGATGGTCGTCAATGCCTTGCTCGGCCGGGAAGTATTGTCCGTCAGCAACGAGTATTCGACGAGTGTAAATACTTTTATCCGGTTTGGGGAGCAGGAGTGCATCAAGGCGGTCTTTCTGGATGGCATGGTCGCCACATTCGATATTGATAAAATGGAGCTGCTGACAACAACGG
>JAZUQF010000248.1:0-9763 GCA_045605545.1 Lysinibacillus sp. | reverse complement strand
CACTTTTCCTAGACATTCGTCCACTGCTTCGATTGCCTTGATTGTCGGCTGCAGCATGCCGCTATGTCCGACCATATCCGGGTTGGCAAAGTTCAGGATGATGGCATCGAACTTGTCCGCCTCGATGGCTGCAAGCAATGCATCCGTCACCTCGTATGCGCTCATCTCCGGCTTCAGGTCATACGTTGCGACCTTCGGGGAAGCGATCAAGATGCGTTCCTCGCCTGGGAATGTCTCCTCGCGTCGGCCACTCATAAAGAATGTGACGTGTGGATATTTCTCAGTCTCTGCAATTCGCAGCTGTGTTAAACCATTTGCTGCAATCACTTCTCCCAAAGTATTGACCAAGTTGTCATTTTCAAACGCTACAACGGCATTTACATCCTCGCTGTAGTGAGTGAATGTCACGAAATTCAGGTTCGTCGGATGCTTCTTCGAAAGCTTCACACCTGTTACCGCATCATTTGTAAAGACAGCAGACAGCTGGCTCGCACGGTCAGGACGGAAGTTGAAGAAGATGACGGCATCGTTCGTATCAATCGTCGCGACAGGCTTCCCTTCTTCTGTAATGACGAATGGAACGACGAATTCATCGACTACGCCACGGGCATAGCTGGACTGCACACCTGCAGCAGCCGTTGCCGCCGTCTGGCCGACTCCATCGACAAGCGCGTTGTACGTCAGCTGTACACGCTCCCAGCGACGGTCGCGGTCCAATGCGTAATAACGTCCAGAAATGGATGCGAACTTCCCTACACCGATTTCCTTCATTTGCTTTTCCGTTTCCTCGATATAGCTAAGCGCCGTCTCTGGTCCGACATCCCGGCCATCAAGGAAGCCATGTACGTATACTTCCTTAATGCCGTTCGCCTTTGCAAGCTTCAGCAAGGCGAAGAGGTGCTCATAATGGCTATGTACCCCTCCATCTGAAAGAAGCCCCATCAGGTGAAGCTTTGAATCATGCGCTTTAGCATGCTCCACTGCGGCAAGGAATTTCTCATTGCGGTAGAAATCACCTTCGCGGATGGATTTATTGATTCTCGTTAAACTTTGATACACAATCCGGCCCGCACCAATGTTCATGTGCCCTACTTCCGAATTGCCCATCTGACCTTCTGGAAGACCAACCGCCTCACCGCTTGCAATCAGCGTTGCGTGGGGATAGGTATTCCAATAACGGTCGAAATTTGGTTTATATGCTTGTGCGACAGCGTTACCCTTCACTTCATCACGGAAGGCAAAGCCATCTAAGATGATTAATGCTACTGGCTGTTTAGGCATTTGCGCCGGCCTCCAATAATTTTAGATAAGATTCTACCTGCAGGCTTGCACCGCCCACAAGTGCACCGTCGATATGCTCCTTGGACAGAAGCTCGACGATATTTTCAGGCTTCACGGAGCCTCCATATTGAATACGGATGGCTTCTGCCGTTTCCGCCCCGTAGAGTTCCTCTACTACATTACGGATTACTCCGCATACTCGGTTGGCCTCGTCAGCTGATGCTGTCTTACCTGTACCGATTGCCCACATAGGCTCATAGGCTAGGACCATATGCGCTACCTCTTCTGCAGTGAAGCCTTCGAGTGCTGCACGAATCTGACCAGATACCTTCGTTTCCGTCTTGCCGGCCTCGCGCTCCTCTAATGTTTCCCCGCAACAAATGATTGGCACGATTCCATGGGCTAGGGCAGCCTTTACCTTTTTGTTGACCGCTTCATCTGTTTCATTGAACATATGACGGCGTTCTGAATGCCCTAGAATGACATAGTCCACGTGGATGGAAGCCAGCTGGGACGGGCTCACCTCTCCAGTGAACGCCCCCTCCTCTTCAAAGTGCATATTTTGTGCACCGATCGCCAAATCCGTTTCCACGGCAATATCGACTAATGTCGGTAGGTAGATATCGGTCGCACACACGACCGCATCCACCTTTTCATCAGAAGGAACAGCTTCTCGAATCGCTTCCACAAACTCAACTGCTTCATCAAATGATTTATACATCTTCCAGTTGCCTGCAATAATTGGTTTACGCATATAATCCCCTCCGTTACTTGTCGTTTAGTGCTATAATTCCTGGAAGCGCTTTGCCTTCCATCAGCTCTAATGACGCACCGCCACCTGTAGAGATGTGGTCCATCTTGTCAGCCACGTCGAACTTTTCGACAGCTGCTGCAGAATCGCCACCACCGATGACTGTATAACCCTGCGTTTCCGCCATTGCCTGTGCTACTTTCTCCGTACCGTTTGCAAATTTGTCCATTTCGAATACGCCCATTGGACCGTTCCAAATGATCAATTTTGAGTTTTTGATAATGTCCGCATATTTCTCGGCTGTTTTCGGACCGATGTCCAGTCCCATCCAGTCAGACGGAATTGCATCGATATCCACTACCTTCGTTTCTGCGTCCTTGGAAAATTCGTTTGCTACTACCGCATCGATTGGCATATGCAGCTCAACGCCTTTTTCCTTCGCTTTTTCGATAAACGATTTGGCAAGCTCGATTTTGTCTTCCTCCAACAAGGATTTTCCGATATCGTAGCCCTGCGCTTTTGTAAATGTATAGGATAGACCGCCGCCGATGATCAGGTGATCGACCTTATCAAGCAGATTTTCGATGACGCCGATTTTGTCCTTTACCTTCGCTCCGCCGATGATGGCAGTGAATGGACGCTCCGGCTGTGACAATGCCTTGCCCAGTACATCCAGTTCCTTTTGCATCAGGTAGCCTGCTACTGCTGCCTCTACATGCTTGGCAATGCCTTCTGTAGAAGCGTGTGCACGGTGGGCCGCTCCGAATGCATCATTGACATAAACGTCTGCCAGGCGTGCGAATGCTTTTGCAAGCTCTTCGTCATTCTTTTCTTCGCCTTTATGGAAGCGCACATTTTCCAGAAGCACGATGTCGCCATCCTGCATTTCTGCCACTGCAGCCTCGACTACTTCACCGATTGACTCATCCAGCTTCTTCACCGGCTTATTCATCAACTCGGACAGACGCTCGCCGACAGCTGTCAGACGCATCTCTTCCTTCACTTCGCCTTTTGGACGGCCAAGGTGGGAGGCCAGAATGACTTTTGCTCCTTTGTTCACCAAAGCTTCGATTGTCGGAATGGCTGCACGGATACGCGTTTCGTCCGTAATTTTGCCATCCTCCATCGGTACATTAAAGTCCACGCGTACAAATACGCGCTTGCCTTTTACATTTACATCATCCATCGTCTTCTTTAAAAACATGAAGAAAACCCTCCTTCAATTTAAAAACAGGTGTTGCCCTTTTATATAGTAGACTTCCTTTTAAATAGTAACAAAAGTTAATGTGACATGTCTCTCGGAAGCACAGGGCGAATCCCCGATTTTCGAGAGAATAAGTCATTTTTCTGTAAAAAGGGCGAGCTGGTAAGCCTGCTCGCCCCTTTTACCTTTTACATTATAATAGTTCAGTTACTTAAAGGCTATACTTTTCCGCTACATTTTCTTGGAATGTGACACACTTTTTGCTCAATGCCCCAAAAGTATGACACATTCTACTGAGCGGTAGTCCTTCTAGCATTCCTGTCTTATTACAGGCCGCGCCCAGCTACGTATAACGCCATGTCCAACAAACGTGTTGAGTAGCCAACTTCGTTGTCATACCAAGCGACAACTTTCGCCATGCGGCCTTCCATTACCATTGTAGATAAGCCATCTACTGTAGAAGAAGCGTGGTTGCCGTTGTAGTCGATTGATACAAGCGGTAGTTCGTTGTATCCTAGGATACCTTTCAATTCGCCTTCTGATGCTTCTTTTAATGCTCCGTTGATTGACTCAACTGTCACATCTGCATCCAACTCCACTACAAGGTCAACGCAAGATACGTTCGGTGTTGGAACACGCATAGAGAAGCCGTCCAATTTCCCTTTAAGTTGTGGCAATACTTTTGCAACCGCAACTGCAGCACCAGTTGTTGTCGGAATCATTGAAACAGCACCAGCACGCGCACGACGTGGGTCAGCGTGAGGCAAGTCAAGGATTCGTTGGTCATTTGTATAAGAGTGGATTGTTGTCATCATACCGCGTTTGATGCCGAATTTTTCATCAAGCACTTTTGCGATTGGTGATAGACAGTTTGTCGTACAAGATGCATTAGAAATAACATCCATTGTATTCGGATCGTATTCTTTTTCGTTTACACCCATAACGAATGTTGGCATGTCGCCTTTTGCAGGAGCAGAAAGGATTGCTTTCTTCGCGCCCGCTTTCACGTGCATGGATACATCTTCTAATGAACGGAAGATACCTGTACATTCTAGTACTACATCTACGCCAAGTTCACCCCATGGCAGGTTTAAAGGATTTTTTTCGGAGATTACGCGGATGCGTTTTCCATCAACGATGAATGCATCTTTTTCTGAAGATACTTCTCCTGGGTAGATTCCATGAACTGAGTCGTATTTTAAAAGGTGTGCCAGTTGTCCCGCATCAGTCAAATCATTGACTGCCACTACTTCGACCTCGTCATGTTTCATTGCTTCACGGAATACTAATCGACCGATACGACCGAATCCATTGATTGCTAATTTTAATGCCATGTTAAATTCCTCCGAATCATTATTTTTTGAAATAGCATCAGGGCTATTTATAACATCTCATTGGCAGCTGCTTCGTCTGTGATGAAAATCGTCTGTCTTGCCGCATTTTTGAAATAGGCTTTGATCGCCTCCACTTTCTCTACGCCACCTGCTATGGCCAGGACATGGCGGCTCTGTTTGACATGCTCGGGCTGGATGCAGATTGTACGGATTTGATGCACAATCGTTCCTTCCCCGTCGAAATAGTAGCCGAACGCCTCGCCGACAGCTCCCTTTTCCTTCAGGAGCGCCTTCTCCTCCTCGCTGCTCCCTCGTTTTTCGGCCATCGCCTGTGCAGTTCCGATGCCATGCAGAACAATATCCACCTGTTCATAAAGACGGATGATGTCCTGTACGCTCGGCTCCGCCTTCATGGCGACATATGCCTGCTCACTCAGGAATTCCGGGAGAAACAGCGTTTTATAGGAAGCATGACAGGCCTGTGCAAACTGGGAGACGAGTATATTCGCCTGTTGGCTCATTTCCTGTCCCATTCCGCTCCTGGCAGCGATGAACGTTGCGCTGGGCAGATGGTGGACCGGCTGTAAATAAGGAGCAATCGCTGCAACAGTGCTTCCTCCGGTGACGGCAATTTTGCTTCCTTCCTCCACAAGCCCCACCAGCAGCCTGCTCGATTCTTTCCCCAGCAGGATGCGGCTCGCTTCACTTTGGAAGGAACCAGGGATGATGACCACCCGCTCGATGCCAAACTTTTCAGCCAGCTTCTGCTCTTTTTGCCAAAGACCGGAAAGCTCGTAATACAACGGTTTTAACTGCTCAAGTACTTGATACCCAACTTGGGTGCAAATCATACCTTTTTGCCCTATTTCGATTAATTGCTGTTCATGCAGCAACGTTGTTTCTTTACGGACTTCCCGCTCCGTCGCCTGCAGGAAATCCGCCAGCGTCCGCCTTCCCAAGGGACCCGCCACCTGTATGGCTTGAAGAACGCGGAACCGCCTTTTCAGCAGTACGTCGATTTCCGGAATCAACTGGCGACCCGCTTCATAGAAAGCGCGTTCATCCATCACAGCCACCTCCAGAGTATAGAGGGACATTTTTTGTCCCACTCAGCTTTTTCTGTCCCGTGCAGGGCAAAAAAAATTGTTTCCCTCGGTTTATTATATTCTTCATTATTCCAGTTTGGCAAACCATTTTACCCATCCTCTTTTTGGCAAGAAAGAGTGCGCTTGGTTCATTCACCAAGCGCCTCTAGCAGTGTCACGTAATCCAAACGTCCGTATTGAACCAGTCTTCCCTGTTCTTCAACGACCGGGATCATCAGCATATACTTTTCGTGCAGCTTGTCGTCCTCTTCGATGTTTCTTACCTCGATGTCAAACCACACATCCTCCTGCACAAGCTTCAATGTAAGCAATCCCTCTTCACATAATGGACAGTCCGGACGGGAATAAAAGGTTACCTTTTTCAACTCCACCACTCCTTTTGAATCCATTATACAAATAATTGCGCCTATGCATCATTGATTCCCCTACAAAATGGTCAGAATCTTCGGCCGGCCCCGCCGCCTGCAGAACCGCCACCGCCGAAGCCGCCAAAGCCACCACCCGGTCCTCCTCTAAAGCCGCCGCCGTAAAATCCTCCAAAACCACCGACATAGTAGCGCCTTGGTCCGCGACGTCCCCCGCCACCACCGAAGCCGCTGAAAATGAAATAGAGTAGGAGGAGCATGGCCAGAAAGCCGGGACCGAAGCCGCCGCCTCCGTCCCTGGTCGGCAGCGGCTCGCCAGTCGCTTCGCCCCCCATCTCCTCATACAGCACGTTGATTATATTGGCGAACGCACTCGTGTAATCTCCCTGTTGCAAATACGGCATCATATAGGCATCGATCATCCCGCCGATCTTCCCGTCTGGATAATCGCCTTCCAGCCCTTGTCCGACCGATATCCAAACATCATTTCCCCCTGCGCCCTGTGCCGTCGTGGCAAAGATGAGCATGCCGTTGTTGCGCCCTTCTTGCCCGATTCCCCAATCACGCATCACCTGTGTGCCGAATGCAAAAGCATCCAGGTCACCAATCGTATCGATTGTCATGACCACCACTTCATTTGTCGTGCTGTTTTCAAGCTGCTCGAGCGCATGCACCATCTGCTGTTCCACCGCATCGTCCAAGACTCCCGCATAATCGTAGACATACGAGTTATATGCCGGTTTTTGGGGGATGGCGGCAGATGAGGCAGTCGGCAACAATAGTAAAAAAATGAGATTCAGGCATACGATTCGAATATCCGCCGCCTCCTTACGAAGAAATTTCCGTAGTACAAATATGTTCAGGCGAGCTTCTTCAGGATGCCGCATGGAGAGATGGACAGCGGCATACCACTGTGAAAGAAGGCTTCACCATTGTCATTCCTCCACATCAAAATTAACCGACGGCGCCGTTTCCGCCCCGCTCGCGGCTTCAAAGTATTCCTTCGTCTCGAAGCCGAATACACCGGCGATCAAATTCCCCGGGAAAGACCGGACGTCGCGATTGAATGTCCGGACGACTTCATTGTAATCCTGGCGGGCGACGGCCAATCTATTTTCCGTCCCGGCCAATTCATCCATCAGCCGGGTGAACTGGACATCCGACTTCAGCTGCGGATAGTTTTCCACAACGACCAGCAGCCGGCTCAGCGCACTCGATAGGTCGTCGTTCGCCTGCGCCACTTCCTCGACCGTGGCAGCGCCGCCATATTCGGTACGCGCCTGTGCAATCTGCGTGAACACCTCTTCCTCATGGGCCGCATATCCCTTCGCCGTCTGCACGAGGTTCGGAATCAAGTCGAACCTGCGCTGCAATTGGTTTTCCACCTGCGCCCACGATGACTCTATCTGTTCTTCTCCATTCACCAGGCTGTTATACTTCGGCACAATGAACACCAGGGCAATGACGACGATGGCGATGATTGCGATGATGATGATTTTGGAACTGCTCCTACTTCCTCTTTCCATTGGTCTCCTCCCTTTTCCATCTGCAAAAATTTCTTATGAATAGGCCCTACAAAAGCAACCATAATAACAGCGTACCCAAAAAGAATGGAGGTTTTTCACATGTTCACACAATCATCTGAATCACAAGGCAATGACCAGCCAATGTCAATGAACCACGGCGCACATGAAGTCCTGGATGTACATGAAGTCCTAGGTGCAGCAATAGGCGCCTTGAACCAATGTGTTCTTATGCGCGACCAGATCCAAGACCCTGAGCTCCTCGCCATTTTAGACCGCCAATACGCATTCATGCTAGATGAATACAACATCACAGCCGAAGCCTACAAAACAGGCCACGATCCAAAGCACCCGACAAAAACGTACAATATGCAAATCAGCAATGATGTAAAATACGGTTTGACTGCCGGCGAACCCAAAAAACCGATTCAATCCCCTAACGAGGTGAACGATGGTATTTTGGCCGGTTCCCTTCTTGCCATGCATAAGACAGGCGCCGTCGGGAAAACGCAGGCAGCCCTTGAATCCACAAACCCTGTCGTCCGTCGTGTATTGCAGGATTCTGTGCCGAACTGCGTCGAAATGGCATACGAAGTATCACTTTACCTAAACAAGCGCGGTATTTACCAGGTGCCACAGCTTGCCCAAAACGATATGAACATCATGCTCAACATGTACGGCCAGGCAGAAAAAGCGAAAAATATGCCGAACTAACCGACAATAAAAAAAAAATCCATTCAAGCAGCCCGTCTTGAATGGATTTTCATCTTATAATACTTTCCCTAAAAAGGCTTTTGTCCGTTCATTTTGCGGATTTCCGAATACCTCGTCCGGATGGCCCTCTTCTACAATGTAGCCCCCGTCCATGAACAGCACACGGTCGCCCATTTCACGCGCGAAGCCCATTTCATGCGTGACGACGACCATTGTCATGCCTTCCTTTGCAAGGTCCTTCATGACAACCAGCACCTCGCCTACCATTTCAGGATCGAGCGCCGATGTCGGTTCATCGAACAGCATCACTTTCGGCTTCATCGCCAAGGCACGCGCGATAGCCACACGCTGCTGCTGCCCGCCGGAAAGCTGCTGCGGGAAATTATGCGCCTTTTCGCGCAGGCCCACCTTGTCAAGCAGCTCAAGTGCCAGCTTCTCGGCATCCTTCTTTTTCAACTTGCGAATCTGCATCGGAGCCATCGTAATGTTATCGATGACCGTCATATGCGGAAACAGGTTGAACTGTTGGAACACCATCCCCACTTCCGTACGAATGTCATTGATGTTCGTCGTTGGAGCGTTGATTTTCACCCCATCGATGTAGATGGCCCCGTCCGTCACCTCTTCAAGCATGTTCAGACAGCGGAGGAATGTACTTTTTCCAGAGCCGGATGGACCGATGACACAGACGACCTCCGATTCGTGGATTTCGTAATCGATGCCCTTCAATACTTCCAGCTTACCGAAATATTTATGTAGGTTCTCTACTTTAATCATCCTTCAGCACGCCCCCTTTTACTCTTTCTTGGATTGTAGTCGATGCTGAATCGATGCTCGATATAGGAAATCACCTTCGTCACGATAAATGTCATGACGAGGTACAGGAACGCTGCGAATAAATATGGCTCCCATACACGTGAGTATGTACCGGCAATCATTTTACTTGCGTAAAGGATATCCGTTGCCGCAATCACGTTGACAAGCGACGAATCCTTTAAAAGGGTGATGAATTCATTACCCAGTGGCGGTACCATACGACGGACCGCCTGCGGCATGATGACCTTGCGCATCGCCTGTGAATGCGTAAGGCCAAGCGAACGCGCCGCCTCCATCTGCCCTTTGTCGATGGACTGGATCCCCGCACGGAAAATCTCTGCATTGTAGGCTGCACTGTTCAAGATCAATGCCGCAGCCCCTGAAACGAACCACCCATACGACTGTCCGAACACCGTCGGAATCAACGCCAAATGGATGATGTAGATTTGCACAAGCATCGGTGTTCCCCGGAAGACATCGACATAGATTTTTGCCGGCCAATAGATGAGCTTGTTTTTTGACGTCTGGGCCAACCCAAGGAATACCCCAAAGAATACCCCTCCGATATAGCCGACCAATGTGAGGGCTAATGTTACCCAAATACCTGTAATATAAAAATCACGGTAGTTCCAGATTATGTCCCAGCGAAAATCAAATAAGTCCACCTGA
>JAZUQF010000247.1:0-2642 GCA_045605545.1 Lysinibacillus sp. | reverse complement strand
ATCCGAAAACCTATCAACACTTCCCATCATTTTCATGGTGATGGGAAGTGTTTTTTCATTTCAAAGCATATGGATTTCGGATACCGCATAAAGTGGTACGAAGTAAAGAAAGAAGGAGATGCATGCCGCCTGTCCGATTATTTGAAACATGCCGCCTTCGAGCATAAGTTCTGGCTACAGGTGCTCGCTGACCATTCTCGGTTCATCCATGATTCGCTCTACCCGTCCCAAAAGGAGGACATTGAAAAAGCTGCTGATTTCATCAAACGCTTCGACCAGCTGCTCCAGCAGGCAAAAACGCTCAATGACAGCCATGCCGTCACTTTTGCCGAGACTGTGGAGGAGGCGGTCAAGCAATTGAAGGCCTTCAAGCTTTCCATCATCAAGCGTCATCTGACAGGTGAGATGAAAATCCATCTCACCCCGTCCTTCATCAATCATATGGTGAATGAATTAGAGGAGTATGAGCGTGTGTTGGCATTCTTAAAGAAAGGGGAGGCACCGCCAATCTTCCATGAACTGCACCATCATCTGCTCTGGCTGCTGGATGCTACGGGGCATGCAGGAGCCATCAATGACCGGATGGATGCAGTGGAGAAGAGGCTGAAGGAAAAAAGCGCTGCCTTTACGAAGCATTTTGAGGAGTTTTATATGAAAGCCCTCGAACTGACGGGCTTCCTTCGCACCAACCTCGATAAATTTCCTGCCATGAAACGATTCAACAGACAGGTCCGGGTCGAGATGGGCCTGTTCAAAACCTTCCTGAAAGAGCTAGAAGAGATGGAGCTGAGTGCCGAAGTTCTGGATATATTCACCGTCTCAATGGCCGACCACATGCTGAGGGAGGAGCAATACTACCTGACAAAGCTTGCCCAATCGGCTACAAGGAGTGGGAACTAGTCTGTCACTTGGAGGGAAATTGAATATTTGCAAAGCAGGCGCCGCATTCGGAAACACCAGAATGTGGCGCTTATCATTTTTTGAAAGCCCTGCCTGTTATTTTTCATGCGCCGAAACAGCCCCCAGAAGAAAATGCAGGAAGTGTTAATTTTCCTGCGAGAAATGGATAGAATAAACGAAAAAAGCAGGTGTTTGTATGGAGGTAGTTGTAAAGGTACAGCGCATCGTGTTGGAAAATATGAAGAATGTTGAATTTGGAGAAATCCAGGTGCAGACGGATTTCCACACGCTTGCCCATGCGAATGTCGTCGGGCTATACGGGCAGAATGGTTCCGGCAAGACGACGGTCGTCGATGCATTCGAGCTGCTGAAAAGGCTGATTTCAAGCGGCGGGGTTACAAGGAAGCTGCCGAGCAATGAAAAGCATCATATCCATCTGGAAAACGAGCGTGCGAAGCTTACCTTCGACTTTCTGGTAAGCAACAGGTCCGGTGAGTTTTTTCTCCGCTATTATGTGGAGCTGGAGCGTGGGGAGGAAAGGCTCTATCCGGCCAGCGAGCAGCTGTCCTACCGTGAAAACGAGGCGGGCAAGCGGATGAAGGTGCTGGTGAAGAAGGATGGGACGCATCTTCAGATTCGTACACGCGCTTCCGAGGAGCTGGATGAAAGCACCCGCATATCCATGATGGTGACAAGCCATCTTGCCGAAAGGGAAAGCACGTCCTTCATCTTCCATAAGGAGCTTCGGCCGCTCTTGCAGGAACGGCTTGGTGATGTGGAGTGGGAGCTGGTCGAAAACATCGCTGTGGACTTCAATCGCGACCTGCATGTCATCAACAACGCTGAAGTGGGGTTGATCCTCACGAAATACATCATGCCATTCAGCGTCTATTTGGACAAGTCGCACGGCATGATTCCTTACGACCTCTCGGGGCCGGCGTTGCTGCCGACAGCGCTTTACAAGACATTGGAGGATCTGGTCAAGCAAACGAATGAGGTGCTGTCTGCCATCATACCGGGCCTGACCATCGACATTCGCAAAATTACAGAGCAGACGATGGATGACGGGAAGCCTGGCATACGCTTTGAGTTCCTTTCGAACAGGAAGGGGAGGGTGCTGCCGCTCCGTACGGAATCGGAGGGTATCCTGAAAATCATTTCCATACTCAGCGCCCTCATTGCCGCCTATAATAAGCCGAATGCCTGCATCGTGATAGATGAATTGGATTCAGGCGTGTTCGAGTATCTGCTTGGAGAGCTATTGAAGATTATAGAGGAGACGGGGAAGGGGCAGCTATTCTTCACCTCGCATAATCTGCGTCTGCTGGAGGTGCTGCCTGCCAAAAATCTATGGTTCACCACATCGAACGAGCAAAACCGGTACATCCAGCTGAAAGGCGTGAAGTCATTGAACAATATACGGGACATCTATCTGCGGGCCATTCAGCTGGGCGGACAGGATGAGGAAATCTACAAGGAGACGAAGACATTCCATATCAAGCGTGCCTTCAGAAAGGCGGGGAAGCGACATGAGTAAAAAGGTGATATTAGTGATTGTGGAGGGGCAGACGGAGGAATTGGTGTTTTTCGAGTTTCTCCAGGAGCGGTTCGGCAATCTGGAGGTGCGGATTGATGTCCAGTGCGGGGATGTCATCAGCAACTGGAATCGGAAGTATGGCACGGTGGAGGGGGCCATCGAACAGGTCGTGGAAAAATATTTGACGATGTACCGGCTGCTGCCG
>JAZUQF010000246.1:0-17686 GCA_045605545.1 Lysinibacillus sp. | reverse complement strand
TTTATTAACGTCGTTCGTTGATGCCGCCTGTTTGGTCTGGATCGTCCTCTTTTGGCAGGTCAGCAACATTTGGGTCCTTTTCACCTGTCATCTCTTTCGTGACGGAAGGTGTTCCGGAAGTTTCCACTGCTGTCGGTCCTTCATTCTTCTCGAGTACAACTTGTTCAGCTGCATCCTCCTTTGAATAGTCCGGACGTTCAGGTAGCTTACCATGATCTCTCAAGTGCTGGATTTGCTCAGCATCCAGTGTCTCTACCTCAAGCAGCGTCTTGGCAATCAAATCGAGCAGGTCGCGTTTTTCCGTCAAAATCTGCTTCGTACGCTCATACTGCTCCACGATGATTGTCTGCATTTCCTTGTCGATTTCATATGCGATGGAATCAGAGTAGTTTTGTTCGGAATGGAAGTCGCGTCCTAGGAAGACGTTCCCACCCTGCGATGAACCGAACTGCATCGGCCCCAGCTTATCGCTCATCCCATACTCCGTTACCATGGAGCGGGCAATGCCTGTCGCACGCTGGAAGTCGTTGTGGGCGCCTGTGGATACTTCACCGAATGTGATGTCCTCGGCTACACGTCCGCCAAGAAGGCCCGCAATCTTGTCAAGCAGTTCAGGCTTCGTCATGAAGTAACGGTCCTCTTTTGGAAGCATGACAGCATAGCCGCCTGCCTGCCCACGAGGGACGATTGTCACTTTATGCACTTTATCCGCCTGGTCGAGCGTCAGGCCGACGACAACGTGGCCCGCCTCATGCCAAGCGACGATATTACGTTCTTTTTGCGAAATGACACGGCTTGTTTTTGCCGGACCGGCGATTACACGGTCTGTCGCTTCATCAATGTCGGTCATATCGATTTTCTTTTTATTGTGGCGCGCTGCAACAAGCGCTGCTTCGTTCAATAGATTCTCCAGATCCGCACCGGAGAAACCTGGTGTACGCTGTGCGATCGCCTTCAAGTCAACATCCTCGCGCAGAGGCTTGTTGCGGGCATGTACTTTAAGCACTGCCTCACGTCCCTTGACATCCGGACGACCTACTGTAATCTGACGGTCGAATCGGCCTGGACGTAATAGGGCAGGATCCAGGATATCGGGACGGTTCGTCGCCGCCACGATGATGATTCCTTCGTTTGCGCCGAATCCATCCATCTCAACAAGCAATTGGTTCAACGTCTGCTCACGCTCATCGTGGCCGCCGCCCAAGCCGGCTCCACGCTGACGTCCAACCGCATCAATCTCATCGATGAAGATGATACATGGTGCATTCTTCTTCGCATTTTCGAATAAGTCACGCACACGGGATGCACCGACCCCGACGAACATTTCCACGAAGTCAGAACCTGAAATCGAGAAGAATGGGACGCCGGCCTCTCCTGCAACTGCACGGGCAAGCAATGTTTTACCCGTACCTGGAGGACCTACTAGTAAAATACCTTTTGGGATACGGGCCCCGATTTCAGTAAATTTACGGTGGTCTTTCAAGAACTCTACAACTTCTACAAGCTCTGCTTTTTCTTCATCAGCGCCCGCCACATCTGTAAAGCGGACCTTTTTCTTTTGGTCATCGTAAAGCTTGGCTTTCGACTTGCCAAAGTTCATCACTTTATTCCCGCCGCCCTGTGATTGGCTCAGCAGGAAGAAGAATAGGATGATGATGATGATGAACGGGATGATGCCAGTGAAGAACTGGACCCAGCCGCTCGTTTCAGGTGCCTTTTCCCATTTCACTTCCGGATAGGCCTGCTCTAGGTTCGTCAGGCGGTCCATCAATGTCTGGTTGTTTTGAGGCAGATTGACGGTGAACGTCTCCCCCTCTTCGGCCCCCTTCATGACACCGTTTACAACGTATACGCCGCTATCCGGCTGGATTGTCGCCGATTCGATCGTATCTTCGTCCAAGGCCTGTAAAAACTCGTGGTACGTAAGATCTTCAGTCGGCGTATTTCCCCCGTTGAACGTGCCAAAAATCCCGATGATCACGAGAAAGATTAACAAATAAAATATGGTGTATCGAAATATTCGATTCATCCCCAGCCTCCTCACAACATTACAGAAAAACTATAAGTAAAATCTTAACATACGATGATTTCTACATACAACGAAAAGCACTAGCTAAAATGTGTTTCCCACCATTTTTGTCGAAATGTTCACACACCATTTTCCCTAGAAGGAATAAACCTCTCGCTTCAAAATCCCGATGTAAGGTAAATTACGATATTTTTCTGCGTAATCTAATCCATAGCCAACTACAAAACCATCAGGCACTTCAAACCCAACTATATCCGCCTTCAAATCCACCTTTCTTCCGGATGGCTTATCCAAAAGCGTCACAATGCGGATCGACTTCGCCTTACGGTACTTGAACAGGTCCACCAGGTAGCTCAGCGTCAAACCGCTATCGATGATGTCCTCGATGATGATGACGTCACGGCCTTCCACACTCGTA
Organism: Lysinibacillus sp.; assembly: GCA_045605545.1. GTDB lineage: Bacteria > Bacillota > Bacilli > Bacillales_A > Planococcaceae > Lysinibacillus_B. Next base: position 15,239 of record JAZUQF010000246.1, on the reverse strand, counting down.
TTCAAGTCCTTCAGAATCTTTACTTCCCCGGAAGAAACCGTTGCATTCCCGTAGCTCGACACATCCATGAAGTCGACTTCAATGTAGGAGTCGAAACGCTTCATCAAATCTGTCATGAATGGCATTGCGCCCTTCAGCACACCGACAGCCAGCGGAAAATCGTTTTTATAAAGTTCTGTCAGCTCCGCCCCCAGTTCCTTAATACGTTCCTGAATTTGCTCTTCCGTAATCATAATTTTTTCAATATCATTCTGAATCATCATTGCTTCCTCCTCGAGATTGTTCAAACGTCCCGCCTTCATTATGGTCGATAATGAACACCCAGTCATCATCAGCCCTTTTTGTCCGGGATAATCTACTACTTACACGTAACCCTAGCACTGCCAATATGTCATTGTGAGCATCAACGAGTAGTGGCCATTCATCTCGCTTGGCAAGAGGAACCTTTTCGTCTATAAAGAGGCGTGATAAACGCTTTGGCATGGGCATGCCGGGAAGCTGGATGCGGTCTCCCTTTTCGCGAGTCCTCACCCGTAGTGGAAAGGATACCTTTTCGGCGCTACAATAGAACATTTGGGAATCCTCACTCCGTTGCGCGGCCATCTGAGCAGGCTCCCCTATGTACACACGAACATCCTTAATCTCATTCCACTCATTTACAGCAAGCTCGCGTGGGGCAAATGGCCGCTTTGCCGGCTCTTGATGAAACAATACTTTGCCATATTGCCTGCTTACTTGAAACGGCCCTGGCAGGTTCAGCATTGCATTCCCGTTCTGCGTTTGGAATAAATTCATAATGGACGTACATAATGCATGATGTTGAAACGTGTTTGTATCGTTATAAAGATAGTTTAATAGTATTAAAATGATTCTTCTTTGTAAAGCAAGCGGCTCATTTATAAAGCCAGTAATTCCAACTTCGTAGCAATTTTCACTCTTTTTTATGACTAAACGGTCAATAGCCTGCCGGGCAAGCTCCTGCAAGTATGCATCATCTTGGGCAAGCTGCAAAGAGAACTGAACGGCATGCTGTGCAGCAGAGTCGTTTTCTTTCTTCAAAAGGGGCACGATATGGCGCCGGAACCTGTTGCGCGTATAGCAGTCCTTGTCATTGCTGGCGTCCTCCCTATAATCCACGCCTTCTTTTTTTAAATATTCCCATATCTCATCCTTTGTAACCATTAAAAATGGACGAATTAAGTGCCCTTCCCCAAAACGCCGCTTCGCCTGGATGCCCATCATGCCTGCTACGCTGCCCGCCTTCGCCAAAGCCATCAGGACGGATTCCAGCTGATCATCCGCATGATGCGCTGTAACAAGCAGCGGGATGTCCTGCTCCTTCATGATGGAGTCGAAATAGGCGTACCGCTCCCGCCGGCAGACAGCCTGGGAATTCCCGCCCTGCTCCTCTAAAATGGCAGGAATCGGAATGGCTGTGCTGAAGCAGGGGATGCCGCGCTCGGCACAGAATCGTTCCACGAACTCCCGGTCCCCCGCCGACTGCTCCCCCCGTAGCATATGGTCTACATGGGCCACAAACAGCTCGATATGTAATGCTTCTTTATACTGGTCAAAAAAACGGAGAAGCGCCATTGAATCGACGCCCCCCGAACAAGCGATGAGGAGCCGGTCCCCCCTGTTTATCAATTGCTCATCCTTGATAAACGCTAGCACCTTTTTCTTGAATACCCTCATCTTCCTCACCTTCTCACACTAGATTTAGCACCGACCACTCAGGGTTGATGTGCTTTATTTTGCAGGCGATGACCGTACAATCATCGTCTATGTCAAACATGCGCTTATACTGCTCCATTACATCGTACAATAACACATCTGCCGAAAGATGTTGCTTATTTTTTTGCTTTAGCAGCTTCAAAAATGCCTTTTCCTGATCATGCCAGTCGTTCGTCCCCTCAAACAGGCCATCCGATGCCATGATGATGACGTCATCCCCCCTAAGCCGAAGCGATTCCGTTTCGATGGAGAAAGTCGGCATCATGCCTACCGGTGCTGCGTTGCCCTCAATTTTCAGGATATCCCTTCCGCGAAGGATATACGTCGCTATGCCGCCGGCCTTCCACGACCAAAGCGAGCCGTGCTGAAGGTCGACCAGTGCAAAATCAATCGTAGCATAGATGTCACTGTCGCGTTTCAGGGACATTACATAGTGGATTGTATGCATGGCCGTCTCTGGATCCATATTATACGTCAGGCATTCCCGCAGCATACGGATAAGGGTGTCACTCTCTTTCCTGGCGCGACGGTCCTGCCCCATCCCATCGGACAGCATGACGGCCATCAGCCCCTCATGAATGGGGAACAATGCGTGTGCATCCCCCGATGTCTGGAATTTCGCCTGGCTATAGACTCCCTGCTCCATTGTAAAGCGGACAGAGGATTTCACACGTATCTCTACATAAGGGAACGGGGCCTCCTTGTATTCGATGCGTTCCACATAGAACGGCTCCGAGAAGTGCTCATAGAGAATCGGCAGCAATACCCGTTCACCGAGCTCGGTCGTCTGTTCGCCCCTTTCAAGCGTAACGGCACAGACGATGTGCCGCCTCCCCACCTCATTTGACAAAATGTCGACCTGGAAGCAATTCAGCTGTGCACTTTGAAGCTGGTCCAGCAATTCGTTTTCCGCCGACTGGAATGCTACCGGTTCCCCCTGCATCTGCTGCAGCAGGCCATTCAGATGATGGCTTACATCCTGAAGCTGCAGTGCAATCATTTTCTTGCCATGGAAAAGTTGGTTATTCATCTGTTCATTGTACAGCACCCGTTCAAGTTCCTGAAGCAGCTTGGAGGATTTGATGCATTTCATTTTGATCAGCTCCTCCGCCTGCACGGTGGCAACCGCCTTCCTGGAGGCCTTGGCATGATAGTATTGGGAAATCGGCTCCGTAATATTCTGCTCTTCCCCCCAGCAATGGTCGTATCGGAAGCAGTCCTGGCATATATTGCAGGACTGGAGCTTCTTCGGGGCCGGAGATTGTTCGGTAAAGCGGTCAAATACAAGATCCTTCATGAAGAAGACAAACTGCTGAAACTGCTCGATCGTCTGGGCCATGTTGTTCGTCAGCCATTCCTGCCGCCTGACCAGCACTTCGTCACGCTTCGGATAAAAAAGCGTCCGCAGCTTTTCCAATACGGAGCGATTGACAAGAAGGAACAGGAGGGTCGCCGTCGCAATGGAGGCAAAATAGACAATGTCCAGCGGCAAGGTGGCATCATAGAAGAAAAAGAAGATGCTCGGTGCCAGTCCTCCGAGGGCGATGCCGAACCTCCCCATTCTCATGCTGCTGCCTGCAAAGACGCCCGTCAATGCATATAAGGCGAGCATCCCTGTAAATGAAAGCTCCGCCATTCCGACAATCGTCCCCAAGACGGTGGCGATGATTGTAGATAAAGTGACCCCTCCGACAAAGGCCGCCATGTAGATGAAGAGGTGGAGGCAGATGATGGCCATGTTGAATAGGGAAAATGTAAAGGAAGACATGCCGGTCAGTATCGCCGCCAATATGAAAAATGCAGCGCCTGCCCGTTCATATGTCCATTCTGCGGTCCAGAAACGGTAAGGCGGCAGCAGGGTAGCCTGCAGGAATATGGCCATGAGGGTAGCGAGCACCACTTCACAGGCCACATAGAACTGTATAATCGATGGCGGCCATCCCATATGCACGGCGCTCTGCCACAATACTTGAACAAGGAGCGTTGCCAGCATGACAAGGACCGGTATGGGCAGCTTCCCAATCCGCTTCACCAGCTGATAGGCGCATATTTGCAGGCAGACGATGGCAAACTGCCCCACCCCAAGCGTCAAGCTGCCGGTCATTCCACCAATCAGGGCCGGCCATTTCAGGTGCGGATAGCGAAGATTGACAATCGCCCAAAATGGGACAAAAAACGGGACCGCCGCCCCGAAAAAGACGGACTTCGCTAAAAAGAAACCGACGCCCAAAAAAGTGAGCTGCAGCAAAAGGACAACCTTCTTCTCACCTCCCACTACCTGTTCCCCATGCAAATTTGATAATTGACGTAAAGCTTGAGTTGTCACCAATTTTCATCCCCCTTTTATATGGGGTCTATTATAAAAAAAACCATGCAATGAATTTTGTCTGTTTGTATCCGGGCGTCAAAAAAATCGTTCGACTAAAACGCTGACATTATGATAAATAAGTACATGCGATTTTTATCAAACATCTACTTGACACTTGCAGCAATGGCTAGTAATATAGTCTTTGTTGTTAAATTTGGCGGCGTAGCTCAGCTGGCTAGAGCGTACGGTTCATACCCGTAAGGTCGGGGGTTCGATCCCCTCTGCCGCCACCAACGGCCCGTTGGTCAAGTGGTTAAGACACCGCCCTTTCACGGCGGTAACACGGGTTCGAATCCCGTACGGGTCATATCAAAAGCGTAGGACGATTTCAGATCGTTCTACGCTTTTTCTATTATTTCAGCCTGCTAATCTCTGTCGGCTCGGATCATCCGCAGGAGGCAGGTGCGAGCGACGATGGGGCTGCAGCCATGCCAGGTGTAGCAGAAATCCAATTTCCACTCCTTCGTACCAACAATAAAAGGCACACAACCGTGTGTGAAATATGAATAATACGTCACCAAAATATAGGCCGCGGCCCTTTTTTTACATCTATTCGTCGATTATGATGGAAGAGAGGGGGCAAAAGCATGATTAGAGATTTTCGTACACTGTCGGCCTTATGTGCGGCCAGTGCAGTGTTTATTCTACTTGGATTTTATTTGACGGAGATTCCGATTCCGCTGCAGATTCTTCTCCTATTGATAGGAGTGATTATTGGAATCATTACATTGATTGGATTGGTGAAATTATTGATCCAACAGCAAAAGGACGGCGCCTGAAGAGGATACGGCATCCTTTGTCCGGTGAATGCGACGGCATCGTGAACAGCCATCGTAGGGTGGATTTCTTAATGGGGGGCGGCAAGAAGGCACATGCTGAGGAACACAAAAAGGGCGGAACCTGTACGTCCCAGGCTCCGCCGTTATATATCACACTTTTTCTACAATTAAAACAGCCAGCAAATTACCCTCTGCGTGCTCCACGGCCACCACGTTTTGATTCTGTGGCACGTTTTAATGTAGTTAAACGCTCATCGCTATCTTTTAAGAAACGTGCCATTTTTTGCTCGAAGTTCTCTTTCGGCTGACGATCGTTTCGCTCGTTTGAACGGTTGTTATCACGACGAGGACGCTGTGGACGCTCTGGTCTCTCAGCTTGAGGCTTTGCTTTGCGAATCGAAAGACCGATCTTTCCATCCGCTTCAACATTCATCACTTTTACTTCAACTTCATCCCCGACTTTCAGATGCTCGTTGATGTCTTTTACATAGTTGTCTGCTACTTCACTGATGTGCACTAGACCCGTTTTGCCATCTGGCAGCTCAACGAATGCTCCAAAATTAGTGATTCCTGTTACTTTCCCTTGTACTTTGCTGCCTACTTCAATTGACATAAAAAAAATGCTCCTCCTTAAAATTTAAGCGACTGTATCAGCCCTGAAATATCGTGAAACTTCAATTCGTTTCTCTTCTATTATAGCTGACCAAGTTTGCCTGTCAACAACACTCTCTCGCTATAAAACGACAAATCGGCCGAAAGTCCTTAATCTTCCATATAATTTTCCTCATGTGAAAAGGCAAACTTCGCATAGCGCGGGTTCGCCTTTTTTTGTTACTGCTCGTCGTCTTCTTTTGTGTCCCCTTTAGGAATGGTGAAAATGATTTCCCCGTCTTCCGAGAGGAAATACTCCTTACGGGCCAATTTGGAAATGTAATCATCGTCTTCGAGCTTCATTATCTGCAGCTTCAGCATCTCCTGCTGCTCTTTTACTGTTGCCAGATCATCCTGCACCTGGCGCTTTTCTTCCTCTTTTTCCGCCAGGCGTGCATTCTGATTGACCATTGCGCTTCCTAAGACGATACATACGACAGCGGCAAATGCAAAAAACACCGCGAGCCTCCGGCGGCCCAACACTCTTTTACGCTTTCGTATCTGCTGCTGCTTTAACTTTTCCGCACTTGAACGGACATAGTCATTATCCAACGTTTTAACAGAGTCTCTATGTACTTGTTCATGTTGTTGACGCTGCGCCACGCCGTTCACCCCCATATCTTCGAAAAGCATTTTTTCTTAATTATACGTATTTATCTATGAGATTTAAACCTTTTCTGCAAAGTTTTATAGATTTTAGAAATGGGTTTGAATAAAAATTTTAAAATACGGGCGATGATGAGAACGATCTTTCGAAGTATGAGGAAAAGAAGTCGGCCGACAAACAGAAAAGGCCTAATTAGTATATTCACCAAAATCCTGCCGATGAAACGCATGATGCGCTGAAAAAATAAATCATAAGAAATAATTCCCGCTATTTGGGCAATGGGATCAATCGCCCGCCATTCGCCGCCCTTTATCAGAAACAGGAGATAGAAACTCGTGAGCCCCAGAAGAATCCAGCATGCTATTTCTATAAAAGGCGATATCTTATAAAGGAACGACTTTTTCGGTAATAAGGTTGCCATATGGCGGATATAATCGATGACTGTCCCCACCATGATGCCGGCCAGAAACATGACGAACGTGCTGACTAATTGTGCAGACATTATCCAAACAATTTATGCAGTAGACTCTTGGACAGGCCGGCATCTTCTTCATCGTATTGCACCATCTTGACCATGCCTTCTAGTGTGAGCAGACCCTTGTCCACGTCTAAATGCACGATTTTCAATTCTTCCCCGCGAATGAGCATATGCCCCTGCGATGTTCTGATGAAGAACTCCTCCTGGTCGAAACGCTCGATTTCCTTGACCGATGTCATATCCATGCGCTTGCGGTTGCGCAGTGTTATTAGATGATCTCCTGATGGGATTGTATATCGTGTGCTTTCAGAATGCATATGAGTTCCCCTTCCTTGTCCACTTTTTACACTGTATGCATAAATCAAAAAAAGCATGACAGCGAATTCCGCTATCATGCTCTATTTTTCTCAATTATTTCAGCTACCCATCATTCTTCATCATCAATGAATGCCGGATCGACCTTTTCTAGTTTTTCTTCTTTCAAAATCGTAAACATGCTAGCAGCTTCTTCCTTGCGGACATTTTCCCGCAGCTCCTCGACGCGGGCCGTTACGATTTTCTGCCCAAAACGGATGGCAAGCTCGTCGCCTGCCTTGACGGTGCTGCTTGCCTTGGCAGTCTTACCGTTGATGGTGATGCGCCCCTGCACCGCCACCTCCTTGGCCAGTGTTCGGCGCTTGATCAATCTCGATACTTTTAAAAACTTATCTAGACGCATCGCTATTCCCCCTTTTCTCTAGATTTCGCCTCATTCCAGAAGGCATCCAATTCTTCCAGTGTAAATGATGCAAAGTCTTTACCGCTCTTTTTCACCTGTTCCTCTATATAGTTGAAGCGGCGTGCAAATTTTTCATTTGCATGGAGCATCGCCTCCTCCGGCGACACTTTATAGAAGCGCGCTATATTCACCAATGCAAACAGCACATCACCGAATTCGTCCATGCGCGTCCCGGCGTCGCCACCGTCCATCTCCACCTGGAACTCCTTCATCTCCTCGATGGCCTTCTCCCAGGCTCCCTTTACATCCGGCCAATCGAACCCTGCCTTTGCCGCCTTCTTTTGGTAGTTGTAGGCCGTCTGCAGGGAGGAATCGGCCCGGTACTCACCATCCAGCAGGCTGCCCTCATGCCCGCCCTTTTCCATGCGTTTGATTTCATCCCAGTTCGCCGTCACTTCGTCTGCATCCTCCACGGCTACATCACCGAACACATGCGGATGGCGGCGGATCATTTTCTCGCTGACGGATGCCAGGACCTCTTCTAGATTAAAGTAGCCGCTGTCCTCCCCAATCTGGGCATGAAGGAATACCTGCAGCAGGACATCGCCAAGCTCCTCGACCATCGCATTGTCGTCCTGTGCATCGACTGCCGCCAGAAATTCATGCGCCTCCTCGAGTAGATACTTCTTCAATGATTCATGCGTCTGCTCCTGGTCCCACGGGCAGCCGTTCGGACCGCGGAGTGTGGCGATGATTTTGCGGAAGGTCGTCCAGTCGCGCAGGGCATCCTCATCAGATGCTACAGGCGGTACATAAACTGTCGTTAAATTATCCAGCTCCGCCACATGGTCCAGCTCATAAAGAGGAACCGTTGTCAGCTTCTCCCGGGAGGAGCCGGCTGCAGTCACAATCGTGACAGGATAGTCGTCCCGGTATTTCTCCATCAGCGTCAGCTTCACTTCCGAAGCGCTGAAAGCATCATATACCTGGGCGATCAGGATATGCTGGCGCATATTGAGGTCATGCATCGACAGGTCCGTCCCATCAAGCAGCTGGAAGCCTTCAATCGGGTCGATTTTCAATGCGCCAAAGATCGGGTCGAGGAAGCTCTGGCCACCCTCTATCTTCAGGATGACTTCCCCTCTCTTCTCTGCCTCGATCAGATGCTGCACCGTCTGCTCCGCAACGAGCGGATGCCCCGGCACCGCGTACATCACAGGTCCATTCTTTGCCTGATCGATCAGCATTGCGGCGATTTCTTCATAGACCGGGGCGAATGCATCATGCTTTTCATATACGTGGTCAAAGCTTGAAAATGCCACCCCCTCCGCCTTCAGGTCATGGAGCACGGGATGGTCTTCCGTACGAACATATAATTTTTGCGCTTGCTTTAATTGTTTATATACACCCATCTGCAGCTGATCAAAATCCGCTGCGCCAAGGCCTATTACCGTTAATTGATGCATAAGAACACCTACTTCTTGTTATTTAGCCATAATTGATACATGGCCATCCTCCGCCCGAATGGGATGATGAACCATTCCCGCACGCTGAGCAGGCGGACCTTCGCCACGATTGTGATGAACGTAAATGCGCCAAGGGGAATGAGTACGGCACTGTATACGGCCGACGCCATCCGTATAGAGCTGAAATGGAGGAGGCCGCCCAATAGGATGGCTGCTCCCTCTACCACAAGCACCATACCGACACAGGCAACCAGCAGCTTTTTATAAAACGCCCCCTTCGCCAATGTCATGCCCTTCAGCTTCTTCAAATAATAGATGAGGAAACCGGCGCAGATAAACAGGCCGATATTGCCGGCCAGCGCCGCCCCCGAAATGCCCATCAAAGGGATGAGCAGGATGTTGCCTGCCAGCTTCAATGAAAGCGCCCCCAGCAGAAAATAGGTCGGCACCTTCAATTTTCCATACCCCTGCAGCACGGATGTGAATGTCAAGATGATGGACAATGGGACAATCTGCAGGACATAAAGGATCAGCACGGCAGACAGCGTCTCTGTTTTGAACAACAGCACGTTCACATAGGGCATGACGAGCACGAGCCCCAAGGAAGCCGCCGTACCGAAAAGCATGGAAGCCCGATAGGTCAATTGAATATAGGGATACTCCCCGGATCCGCCCTTCTTCGACTTATGGGCGACGAGCGGGACGATCGCCAGTGCAAATGCAGAGGCGATGACGATGCCCAGCTGGACCAGTGGCTGTCCGCGGTCGTAGATCCCCTTCGTCTCCATCGCTTCAAGCCTCGGCATGCCGGCATCCACCAGGTAGGAAAATACTGTAAACGAATCGACAAGCTGGAAGGATAGCAGCAGTAGACTGCTCATGCTGACGCTTATGCTGAAAACCGTCACTTCCTTTATTACCCGCCATTTCGCAATAACGGCGCCTTTTCCGAATAAAAATCCCGACTTCCTCATATAAACATATAATAAAATGACGCCCGCCAATTCGCCAATCACCGTACCAAGCACCGCCATCTTCCCGGCCGCATAGACGTTGCCGGACAAAGAAGTCATGACGATGATGGTACCTATCAATATAATGGCCACCCGTACGGCCTGCTCGAATACCTGGGCATAGGCGACAGGCTCCATGAGCGCCCTGGATTGGAAAATCCCCTTCATAATGGCCAGTGCCGGCATAAAAAGCGCAACGAATGCACCCGTTTTCAAAAGAGGAGACAACCCAGCATCCCCCATCCATGAGGACAGCAGATCCGCCCCGAAGAATAACAGCGAGAAAAAGACGAGCGATAGCAGCGTCAAATAGTGGAATATCGTTTTTGTGATGCCGTGCCTGTGATGCTCGTCCTCCGCATCGGCCAGCAGTTTTGAGATGGCGACTGCAAAGCCGCCGGACGTCCAGATTACAAAAAATGAAATGAACGGATATACCTGCTGATACACGTAGAACCCTTGATCACCTACCAGGTTTTGAAAAGGCACCCGGTAGACGGCGCTCAGCACTTTTACAATCAGCGACGCAACCGTCAGCAATAGCGCGCCCTTCATATAGCTTTTCATACTGAATTGTGAAGACATAAAAAATCCTTCCTCATCTATACAATAGTACCAGTATAACATGATTGATGTGGCAGTTCTTCCGAGAAGACGGACGGCAAATGCAAAAAAAAACGCCCTGTTTTTTTATCAGGGCGTTTCTAGAAAGGCTTATATCATCCCACTGGGAATGCATATACCCTTGTCTATGAGGGAACCTTACAATGATGGCTCCCCATCTGCTCATAATCTTTAGCTCTCCATTTGTTTTGCCAAAAAGAGTGCACCGATTTCAGCGCTTTTTTGCTCTACTGCTCCAATCAGACCATCCTTTGAAAGGACATAGATGGCACCGATGATATCGCCATTTGCAATGATAGGCGCGATGCAGTAAGACTTTACTTCTTCATATTGACCTGGAACAAGCTCGATAACAGTCTCCTGTTGATATAATATCGGGCGTCGCTCTTTCATCGCGTCTTCTGCAAACGGAGACAGACGACGGTGGTCATATGTCTTTTTCGCAATACCAGCCATCGCAATCATTTCGTCCCGGTCGCTCAAGAAAATCGGCAAGCCAAGCGCTTCATATAATGATTCGACATACTCTGTTGCAAATTCACCTAAATCGTTAATTGGAGAATATTTTTTTAGGATAACCTCACCTTCACGATCTGTAAAGATTTCAAGAGGGTCGCCTTCGCGGATCCGCATCGTGCGGCGAATTTCTTTTGGTATTACAACACGTCCTAAGTCATCAATTCGACGTACAATTCCTGTTGCTTTCATATGCTACCTCACTTTCCACAAGATTAGCTCTGTTCCCATTTAGTATGGCAAACCAAATTATAAACTATGCAACAAAAAATATCATTAATATATAAGTCATTGGAATCACTTTATAAATTAATCCAGTAATTACAAAATACTATTTTGGTTCATTTTTATATTTTTATTGTTTATTTGAGGGTTTGCAGGGTAATAGCCTAGTAAAAAAATGAGGTGGACAATCATGCGAGTTGAACGTGCAGACATAAATTCCAATGCATACAGGCATACCCAGTTCCATGTAGGCGAGCATCTGGCCTACTATCACAATCCCGTTGACAATAGCAGCCGACCGCCAATCCATCCGGAGGAGGAAGACGGCCTCTTTACAAGCTATTTGGAAAGTACCAGCAACCGACGCGGGTTCCTCACAAATTCCTCACCAAAGGAAAGAGGGCAGGAGCATGCCGACCATGAAGAATTGATGAAGCGATTAAATTATACGAATGGCATGCATTACAGTGCAGCACAGAACCTCTCCATATAGCTTCCTCCATAGGAAAAAGGCGGACATTGCTTTTCCATACATAGTCCGCCTTTTTCTTATGCTACTTCTTCTTTTTCCGCCTCGAGGACGATTTTGACCAGCTTCTCCAATACATCGAGCGGCTGGTACTTGCCGCACTTCTTCATATCTATCGTCAGGTTGAGCCTTGCGCCGTCCATCCCGAAGCCAACCGCCCGTTCGAACTGCATGGATTCGGATACAACCTTTGCTCCGTCCACACGTGCCGTTCCTTCTTCGGATATGCTCATCGTAATGATGCTCTGTCTTTCCTTGATGGCCGTAATTCCGGCTTGCAGGGCCCATACCTTCATGCGTGCAATACGCATCAGGCGCTCCGTTTCCACCGGCAGGTCGCCGAAGCGGTCCTGCAGTTCATCGATGATTTCGAAGTAGTCTTCCTCCCGCTCCATCGCCTTGATCCGCTTGTACATCTGGATTTTCTGATAGCCGTCCGGAATGTAGGCATCCGGAATATAGGCATCCGTCTGCAGCAGGATTTCGACTTCCGGCTTTTCTTCCCTTTTCACTCCGCTGCGGCGCTCTTCAATCGCCTCCTCGAGCATCTGCGAATACAGGTCGAAACCGACTGAATCGATGAATCCGTGTTGCTGCGCCCCCAGGAGATTCCCAGCCCCGCGGATCGACAAGTCCCGCATGGCAATCTTGAAGCCGGAACCGAGCTCCGTAAACTCCTTGATGGCCTGCAGTCGCTGCTCGGCCACTTCCGTCAGCACTTTATCGCGCTGGTACATAAAGTAGGCATATGCCACGCGGTTCGAACGCCCGACACGTCCTCTCAATTGGTAGAGCTGTGATAATCCCATGCGATCTGCATCATGGACGATCAACGTGTTTACATTTGGAATATCGACGCCTGTCTCGATGATTGTCGTCGTCACCAGTACATCATATTCGCCTTCCAGAAATGCCAGGATGACCGACTCAAGCTCCGATTCCGTCATTCGCCCATGGGCATAGCCAACACGCGCTTCCGGTACGAGCGCCCTGATTTCCTCTACCCGGCTCGACATGTCCTCCACCCGGTTGTAGAGATAGAATGTCTGCCCCCCGCGTGCCATTTCACGTTCAATCGCCTCGCGCACCAATGCCCCGCTATGCTCCATGACATACGTTTGTACAGGGAAACGGTTCTGCGGTGGCGTTTCGATGACGGACAAGTCGCGCACACCGACCATGGACATGTGCAGGGTACGCGGAATCGGTGTGGCCGTCAATGTCATCACGTCGACGTTTGTCTTCAGCTGCTTGATCTTTTCCTTATGGGTCACACCAAACCGCTGCTCCTCATCGACGATAAGCAGTCCAAGATCCTGATACTGGACGTCCTTCGATAAAAGGCGGTGCGTGCCGATGACGATGTCGACCGTCCCTTCCCGGAGGCCCTTGATTGTCTCCAACTGTTGCTTGCGCGTACGGAAACGGCTCAACAGCCCGACGTTGATTGCATGCTCTTCAAAGCGCGACTGGATTGTTTCGAAATGCTGCTGCGCTAAAATCGTCGTCGGTACGAGGAAGGCGACCTGCTTGCCATCCTGGATTGCTTTAAACGCCGCACGGATGGCCACTTCCGTCTTTCCGTATCCAACGTCCCCGCACACAAGGCGGTCCATCGGGCGCTCCCGTTCCATATCGCGCTTGACTTCCAGAATCGTACGCAATTGGTCCTCGGTCTCCTCGTGGGGGAACTCCGCTTCGAAAGCACGCACCTCATCGGAATCCGGCGCAAAGGCATACCCTTTTTCCGCCTCCCGTTTGGCATACAGCTTGATGAGCTCGTCTGCGATGTCGTGGACGGCCGAGGATACTTTCGCCTTCGCCTTCTTCCACTCGGCCCCGCCCAGTTTATGAAGCTTCGGCTCCTTGTCCTCGGAGGCAACGTATTTTTGGATGAGGTCGATCTGATCGACCGGTACATACAGCTTATCATCCGCACGATAGCGGATATGCAGGTAGTCCTTGTGCGTCCCGCCTACTTCCAGCGTCTCGATGCCGATATATTTGCCGATCCCATGATGGATGTGCACGACGTAGTCGCCCGGCTTGATTTCCGTATAGGATTTGATGCGCTCCGCATTACTCATCTTTTGAGGACGGGCCTTCTTCTTCGCCTGCTGTTTGAACAGCTCGTCATCCGTGACGACGGCAATCTTCTGCGCCGGCAGTTCGAAGCCTGCAGACAGCTCGGCGTCTATAAGATGGATGCCCGCTCCTTTCGGCATGCCGAGGTGCGCATTGATATGGTAATCCTCCAGCATCCGCTGCATCTGCTGCAGTCGTCCTTCCCCGTTTGCGGCAAAAAGCACGGTGAAGTTTTCCCGGCTCCACCGCTCCACCTCGTTTTGCAGCAGGACGATCTGTCCATGGAACTGCTGCATCGGCTTACATTGGATATTGGTCGTCTTTGAAAAGCGCATGCCGGCAAATGTCCGGGTAAATAAAGCGAGGTAGATCTTCTGCTGATGGATCATGGCCATCAATTCCTTGAAGGAAAAGGACGGCTTTACATCATGAAGCATCTTCCCTTCTTCAATCAGGGATAGGAACCACTCCTCCTCCTCGCGCTCCCAGGCATCCATCACTTCCTGAATGCGACCCAATTCATCGAACAGCACGATGCCGTCCTTTGTAAAATAGTCGCCCAAAAAAGTAGGCTCATCAAATAGCAGCGAGCCGTATTTATTGATGTGATCGGGCAGATTGCCTTCCTTCAGCATGGCAATGTCATGCTGGATGTTCTGGATGAGCAGCTCCTGCAGCTCGGCGTTTTTTATCCTCTTGAGGCTGTGCGCCAGGGCGTCTTCCAAGCGTTCTGCAATCTTCAGCCGCTCTGCCTGCGAAAGGAGGATTTCCGTGGCAGGCAAAATACGGACTGATTCCAGCTTGTCGATCGACCGCTGTGTATCTGCATCGAATGAGCGAATAGAATCCACTTCCGTATCGAACAGCTCCAATCGAATAGGAGACTCTGCATATAAAGGATAGATGTCCAGGATGCCTCCGCGCGCAGCGAACTCACCCGGCGCCGTCACCATCCCGCTACGCGTATAGCCCATGGCAACAAGCCTCGACAACCAATCCTCCATCTCGATGTCTTCCCCGACGGCCACCTGTAGGAAGCTCTCTTTCCACCTGGCGGGAGGCGTGATATATTTCCTCATCCCCGCCACAGGTATGATGTAGATGCCCGGCTCCCCCTTCGCCATCTGACCGAGCGTTGCAATCCGCTGCGCTTTCAGTTCCGGGGAGGCAACCGTCATGTCCGCCGCAATGAATTCATCAGCCGGATAGTAGAATACGGACCCTTCTCCAACCAGTGAGGCCAGATCATCGGCAAGCCTCTGCGCCTGCAGGAGATTTGCCGATACTATATAGAGCGGCCTATTCGTTTCTTTAAAAACGGTTTGAATGAAGGCTGGCCGTGCACCACCTGTCAGACCGGTGATCAGCTGTTGGTCGGCACTGTTTTGCGCCATTTGTTCTAGCAGTGCATTTATATGTTTATCTTGCGAGAATAGTTGATGAAAA
>JAZUQF010000245.1:0-4859 GCA_045605545.1 Lysinibacillus sp. | reverse complement strand
TCCTGTTTGTCATCGGTATGCTTTTCTCACCGGAGCTTCCATTCCTTTATTTCTTTGGCATTCTTGGACTGGCCGGTACAGCTTACTTTGTCACACGAATTGTATCCGATCTTTATAGGAGCCTTAACCAAAAGTGCAAAGGGCTGTTCAGGAGGCTGTAGCCATTCTGAACGGCTCTTTTTTGGATGCAGGAAGAGTGACTTGAACAGAAGTTAGGCATCTTCTTTTCCGGTATCAGGGCACGGACCTAAGCAAAACATTGTTTAGTGGTATCGGATAAGGGAGATAACAACTAAACAAACGCCAAAAGGAGAGATTCATACTATGACAAAAACTGTTGCAGAAGTGATATTAGAGCAACTTACCCACTACGGTGTCAAAAGGATATATGGGGTGACCGGAGATACGATCATCGGCCTTTTGGATGCCATCGCCAAGCAGGATGAAATTGAATTCATCAATGTACGGCATGAGTCGGTTGCAGCTTTCATGGCTTCTGCAGAGGCCAAGCTGACAGGAAATATCGCGGTCTGCACGGCGACGATGGGTCCCGGTGCAACCAACCTGTTGAACGGGCTCGGGGATGCATATTCCGACAAGGCGCCTGTTTTGGTCATTACAGGACAGGCCACGACGGATAAAATCGGCACGGATTATCAGCAATATATCGATCAGCAGGAGCTTTTCAAGCCATTTGCCTCCTATTCGGCCAACTTGACGAGCGGCGATGCGGTTATCGATGTCATGCAGAAGGCTGCACAGGTATCCGTACAGCAACGCGCCGTTTCGCATATATCCATACCGAAGGACCTGTTCAAAATGGAAACGTCCGCAAAGCCGCAGCCTTTACCAAAAGTACTGAAAGGAGGCTTCTCCTTCGACTTAAAGGATTTAGAGGAAGTGGCATCTTTAATGAACGAAGCCAAAAAGCCGATGATTCTTGCAGGAGCCGGGGCAGAAAAGGCCGCACTTACAATTGTACAACTGGCAAAGCAGTGGGGCGCGGGCATCCTATATAGCCTTGGTGGGAAAGGAATCTTCCCGGATTCCACGGATCATGTGTTGCAGGGAATCGGGGAAGGCGGCAATCCATATGCAAAGGAAGTATTCAAGGATGCCGATGTTGTATTGGTAGCAGGAGCAACATGGTGGCCGGATGGGTATGTACCGGAAAACGCTAAAATCATCGTCATCGACCTCCATATCGAAAACGCAAATAAACGAATGCCGGTGGATTTCGGTATAAAAGGAGACACACAGCACATCATCCCTGTTTTGCTACAAGGAATTGCAGACTATGAGGCAAATACAGATTGGGTGGAGCGCATCCAGCAGGCGAAAGCCAAGTGGGCAGAAACAAATGAACAAGAAGGGCTTGTCGATGGGTTCCCTGTTCATCCATCTAGAATTGCGCGTGCACTTGAACGGGTAGTGGAGGACGACGCCATCATCGCTCTTGATACCGGTGATGTAACGGTCTGGATGAACCGGAATTTCCGTCAGACAAATCAAAAAATCCTGTTTTCAGGCTACTGGCGTTCGATGGGATTCGGTCTGCCTGCAGCCTTGGCAGCGAAACTGGCTTGCCCGCATAAGCAGGTCGTGGCAGTCGTCGGGGATGGTGGTCTACAAATGACGCTGGCGGACTTACTGACAGCCTCCCAGCATAAAATCGATATTACGGTCATCGTCTTCAACAACGGCTCCCTTCAGATGGAAAGTGATAAAATTCAAGCAGCTGGAGACGAAGAGGAAGGCACGAAAATGCTGAATCCTAACTTTGTCAGCTTGGCGCTTGCCTGCGGTTGGAGAGGATACCAGATTGAAGAGGGCAAAGAGATGGAAATGATTTTAGAAGAAGCTATCCGCATCAAGGGACCGACTTTGGTCGATGTCTTCACCGCGCAGGCCTTCTTCCCTGAGACGGAGGAATAATCAAAACAGCCGCATCAGTTCCCGGTGGATGCGGTTGCTTTGTTATACATAGCCTGATGACAGTATAGCTGGGATAATAGCGAAGGAAACAGGATATACACTAATAAACTACAAAAGAAGGGTTGCTATGGGAAAGTCGAAAATCTATTTGCTCATGATTGGCATCATGTTCTTCTGGGGAATGAACGTCGTGGCACTCAAACTGCTCGTTACCTACTTCAGTCCCTTGACGATGACTGCCCTGCGGATTTTCCTGGCGGCGCTCACGGTATTACTAATTGTCATGCGGTTAAAGAAGCTAAAGAAGCTGAATGCCCATCAATGGAAATGGGTCATGCTTGCAAGTGTATTGGGGGTAGTCAGCCATCACATCCTCCTGGCTACGGGAATGGTGCATACTTCCGCGGTAAAAACAAGCATCATCATTGGATTCAGCCCTCTTGTTACGGCCGTTTTTGCCGTCATCTTCCGTTTCAGCCGCTTTCAATTCGTCCAATTCACAGGCTTTGTCCTCGGTGCCTTCGGAGTTGTACTGGCAGTAATCAATGTCGGGAATATGGACCGTTCATTGCAACTTGGCGATGGCTTGATTTTTCTGGCCATCGTTTCCCAGGCACTGAGCTTTTTAGTCATCAAAAAGATTTCAACTGAGGTAGACAGCTTTTTACTTACAGGTTATATGTTATTCTTCGGCTCTGTCGTTCTCCTAATTAGTAGTCTGGCATTAGAACGAGAGGGTTGGTCTGAACTTGTTGGCGCTCCAGTTGAATATTATTTGCTCCTGCTCGGCTCGGCAGTTCTTGCAACCGCTGTCGGTCAGACCGCCTACAACTATGCCATTTCTCGAATCGGTGCAGCTGAAACGGCGATTTTCGGCAACTTCAATACCATTTTTGCACTATTTGGCACAGCGGTCTTCCTCCAGGAAACCATCCGAAGTACGCAGTTGATTGGATGCCTGCTCATCATCATTGGCGTGCTGTTAGGGACGGGTGCACTGCAGGAGCTTATTAATAAAAGAAGGGTAGCGAAGGAAGATACGTGACTAGGGAATTTATCTATAGAACCAGCTTTTTATCTTTAAGCAAATGAAATAATCTCCTTATGACGGACATTGGATTTCCATCGTAAGGAGATTATTGATCAACTGTCAGATATGTAAATCTTTTTTACAGAACGCTGTTATTCCTGCAACGAACAGTCCTATGGCCCCAACAAGGAAAAATGCTATACCAATCATTGCAGAACCTTCTCCGGCCACTATTCCATTGGCATCAAACAGGGTAAAGAATGTAAAATATTTTACTGCTTCCGCCTTTTCACCCGCGTTGGCCAACATTTGAAGCACATACATCAGTGCAGGAATTCCAGCACCAAAGGCAATGCTGTATTTCGTATCGGAAAAGACACAGGAAGACAGGAAACAGATTCCAGCGATAAACAAATGCAGACACATTAGCCCCGCATTCAGCTTCAGCAGATCCTCCACCACAAGTTCACCCGGAAAACTAAGATGAGCAACGATTATTTCCAGTCCTGTAACATACATCAGAATAAGCGCCACGCCGCTGATTAGCACGCACATCTGTGTGAACGCGATAGGTCTGCGCTTTATCGGAGCAGCAACCAGCGTCACGAGGGAGCCCCTGTCCACATATTTCGCAATCAGCCCGTTGCCCCGTAATATGCTGAACACCATGGGGAAGATTAGCAGGATAAAGCCATAGAGGTAGGAAATCATAAAATCAAGCAGATTTGTTGCCCCAGCATTCATGCCGACCGAAGCCATCAGTTCCGGCATAGCCTCTACAAAGCCATTCAGCGTCTCCATCATTTCGGGATCATACATACTGATAATGATGCAAACATACATGGTGATGATTGCGTTGAAAATCACAAGCAGCTTGATGCTGCCTTTCATTTCCCGCTTATATAATGCCAGATTAAGCATCTTCATCACCTCCGTAGTAGTCCAAGAAAATCGTTTCCAGACTCTGTTTTGCGATAACAGTCACATTTACGCCATCATAGGTTCCGTTAAAATCCTTAGCAAATGCTTTGGCCAAATCCGGCGTTTCAAGAACAACTTTATATGTATGCAGATGGCGCTCTCTCAGAGTTTCCACACAGTCCATCGCCACCAGCTTTCCGGCACGGATGATACCGATGTGGTCACAAGTACGCTCCACCTCCTCAAACCTATGGCTCGAAAGAAGGATGGTTTTGCCACGCTTCTTTTCTTCGGCAATCAGCTCGATAAAACGGTTCTGCATCAGAGGATCCAGGCCGCTAGTTGGCTCGTCCAGGATTAGAATGTCAGGGTCATGCATAAATGCGGTAACGATTCCGATTTTCTGCTTCATACCCTTACTCATTTTCTTGATCTTTCCCTTCGGATCCAGTTCAAACCTCTCGAGCAATTCCATCTGGCGACTTTCCGAACCAAGCTTACGGTATTTTGCGACAAACTTGAGAAATTCCACCCCAGTCATATCGTCAAAAAAACTCATTTCACCGGGAATATAGCCAAGGTTGCGTTGAATTTGGTCGCTGTTTTTCCAGCAGTCCAACCCATTAATCCGGCAGCTCCCAGACTTCGGACGAATAAAGCCCATAAGATGGCGAATTGTAGTCGTTTTTCCAGATCCATTTGGGCCAAGGTAGCCAAAAACTTCCCCCTGATTCACTCGAAAAGAAACATTGAAAATACCCTTGCCGTTTCCGTAATCCTTTGTAAGATCAGCTATTGTTATTACACTCATCAATACTCCTCCTTTAGGAAATGCTTTTGAAATGCGAATCCACCGAGCGAATTCTTTTTCAACTCCCTACAAATCTCCCTCTCTTCCTGCTGTTTCCTCTGTGTACAGCTGGCGTCACGTCATTCCAATTGTAGACTGCCGCTTGCTTTTCTTCCATAAGTA
>JAZUQF010000244.1:0-4685 GCA_045605545.1 Lysinibacillus sp. | reverse complement strand
ATTGCGCCGCATGCATTGAAGACGGCTGCCATCTTCTCTGTGTTGACAAGATTGGAAGTGCCGAAGAAGCAAGGGATAGACTTAGTGAAGAAGATGCGCCTGTATGACGGAGAGGATGTAGAAGGCTATAATGCCATCGATGTGGAGGAACTGAAGAAGGAATATCCGACGGAGGGCATGCATGGCATAGATCCACGCTATGTCATCAACCGGATCTCCTCTGCCATCATCCGTAAGGAAGTACCGTCCATCAATGCACTGGACGTACTCCGGTCACTGAAGGAGGGGCTCGACCAGCACGCATCCATTTCCCAGGAGGACCGGGAAAAGTATATGAATTATATTGCGGTTGCTAGAAGAGAATATGATGACATTGCGAAAAACGAAGTGCAGAAGGCATTCGTCTATTCTTATGAGGAATCGGCGAAAACGCTGATGAATAATTATCTGGACAACGTAGAAGCCTATTGCAACAAGAACAGAATACGGGACCCTCTCACGGGAGAGGAAATGAATCCGGATGAAAAATTGATGCGTTCGATTGAAGAACAGATCGGTGTATCCGAAAATGCAAAAAAAGCGTTCCGAGAGGAGATTCTGATTCGGCTTTCGGCGTTTGCGAGAAAAGGCAAGCGGTTTGAATATGATTCTCACGAAAGGTTGAGAGAGGCCATCCAGAAGAAAATGTTTGCCGATTTGAAGGATATCGTCAAGATAACGACTTCCACAAAAACACCTGATGAATCACAGCTGAAAAAAATCAATGAGGTCATTGCCACATTGATTGACGAGCACGGCTACAATTCCACTTCTGCGAATGAACTATTGCAGTATGTAGGCAGCCTATTAAATCGGTAAATGGTGTGCAGGAGTGTCCAAGGTTTTTGGGCGCTCTTTTTTCTTATCTAAAATAGTCGCAAAAATCGAAAAAGCTTTCATAGAATATAAAAAGTGCACTTGCAGCGTAAGGACCTTTTGAATGAAAAGCCGGACGATAAAATGATGGAGGAGGATAAAAATGAGTGGAAATCATAATAATCGTTTCGTTGTCTCGAAAGAAGATTGGTCACTCCATCGCAAAGGCCATCAGGATCAGCAACGCCATATGGAAAAGGTAAGGGAAGCCATTAAAAATAATCTGCCGGATTTGATAAGTGAAGAGAGCATCATCATGTCGAACGGGCGTGAGGTGTTGAAGATTCCCATTCGGTCACTAGATGAATATAAGATTCGCTACAATAATGATAAATCGAAGCATGTCGGCCAAGGAAAGGGTGACAGCAAGGTCGGGGATGTCGTGGCGCGTGATGGAAGCCAGGGGAAGCAGGGGCAGCAAGGGCAGGGAAATGGCAAGAAGGCAGGCGATGCACCCGGGGAAGACTACTATGAAGCCGAAGTCAGCTTGGAGGAAGTGGAGAACCTGCTGTTTACCGAAATGGAGCTCCCGAACCTGCAGCAAAAAGAAAAGGCCGATATCACTATGGAAAAAATCGAATTCAATGACATCCGTAAAAAGGGGCTGATGGGCAATATCGATAAAAAACGGACGATTCTCTCGGCCATCAGGCGCAACGCCATGAAGGGAAGGGCGGCGATTGCCCCCATCCATAATGACGACCTGCGTTTCAAGACATGGGATGAAGAGGAAAAGCCGGAGTCCAGGGCGGTCGTGCTTGCCATGATGGATACGAGCGGCTCCATGGGCCAGTTCGAAAAATATTGTGCCAGAAGCTTCTTCTTCTGGATGACGAGGTTCCTGCGCTCCAAATATGAAACGGTCGAAATTGAATTCATCGCCCATCATACGGAGGCCAAGGTGGTGACGGAGGAGGAGTTCTTCACGAAGGGGGAGAGCGGAGGGACGATGTGCTCATCGGCCTATGCCAAGGCGCTCGAGCTGATTGAAAAAAAATACAGCCCAAACCGCTACAATATCTATCCGGTCCATTTTTCAGATGGCGAGAATCTATCCTCCGACAATGAAAAATGCCTGCAGTATGTCCAAGAGCTGATGAAGGTTTCCAACATGTTCGGCTATGGTGAAGTCAATCCCCATGGCCGCTATTCCACGATGATGTCCAACTACCGGAAGATTGATGACCCGCATTTCCGTCATTATATCTTGAAGCAGAAAAGTGATGTGTATAAAGCACTGAAAGCTTTTTTCAAAAAAGCGGAGCCTTCCCTCTAAGAGAAGACTTTTCATGAAAAGGAGGTATGGTTGATGGAAAAGGAACTCTACCGGGCCATCGATGAAATCACCGAGGTCGCGAAGGGCTTCGGGCTTGATTTTTATCCGATGCATTACGAAATCTGTCCGGCCGATATCATCTACACAATCGGGGCGTACGGCATGCCTACCAGATATACGCACTGGAGCTTTGGCAAGCAGTTTCACCGGATGAAGCTTCAATATGATTTGGGGCTGAGCCAGATATACGAGCTTGTCATCAACTCCAATCCTTGCTACGCATTTTTGCTCGACACGAACTCCCTGATCCAGAACAAGCTGATCATCGCCCACGTCCTGGCGCATTGCGATTTCTTTAAAAATAATATCCGGTTCTCCAATACAAGGCGGGATATGGTGGAAAGCATGACGGCTACCGCAGAACGGATCGCCAGCTACGAGATGCTTTATGGGAAAGATGAAGTGGAGCGGTTCATCGATGCCGTACTTGCCATTCAGGAGCATATCGACCCGTCCATTTTAAGGCCGAAGCAGCTGATGGAGAACTACGACAGGGAATTGGAAGATGAGGAAATCGACGTGCCGAAGACGGTGTACGACGATCTTTGGAGCCTGGATGACGATAAGGAAAAGGAGGAAGCACCGAGGAGGAAGAAAAAACCTTTCCCGCCACGGCCCGAAAAGGACCTGCTGCTGTTCATCGAGCAATTCAGCCGGGAGCTCGAGGATTGGCAGCGTGATATCCTGACGATGATGCGGGAGGAAATGCTGTACTTCTGGCCGCAGCTCGAAACAAAAATCATGAATGAGGGCTGGGCATCCTATTGGCATCAGCGCATTCTGCGGGAGATGGATCTGACGGCTGCCGAAACGATTGAATTTGCCAAATTGAATGCAGGCGTCGTCCAGCCTTCAAAAACAACAATCAACCCGTATTACCTGGGTCTGAAAATCTTCGAGGATATCGAGAAGCGATATGACCGGCCCACAGAGGAAATGCGGCGGGCGGGGGTGAAGCCGAACTCCGGGCGGGAGAAGATTTTTGAGGTCCGGGAGATCGAGTCTGATATTTCCTTCATCCGCAATTACTTGAAGAAGGAGCTGGTGGAGCAGGAGGACCTCTACCTATTCGAGAAAAAGGGCAGCGAGTACCGCGTTACCGACAAGGACTATGAACATGTGCGGGACCAGCTTGTGTCGATGCGGGTCAACGGTGGGTTCCCCTACATTGTGGTGGAGAACGGGGACTTTGCCAGAAGCGGCGAACTCTATCTGAAGCACGGCTATGAGGGAATGGAGCTCGACCCAAAGTATTTGGAACGCGTCCTCCCCTACATCTACCAGCTGTGGGGGCGCCCCGTCCACCTGGAGACCTGTATAGAAGGCAAGTCGATGCTCTATTCCTATGATGGAAAGAAGAATTCACGTAGTCTGAAGTGATCGATCCATCGTTTTACGAGGAAGAATGAAAGACGATAAACGTGACTGTATGGCGCAATCTCCGCGCTGTACAGCTTTTTTGCGTGGTGAATCTCGCCTTTTTCATAAAAAAAGAAGGGGCGCAGGATGGGCCCCTTTATGCGGGTATGCCATGCAGCCTCCTAATGCTGCGATTCACCTGCTTGTGCATCCATTTTCGTCCTGTGGACCGTACCGAATGGATGTTGCGGTGGGGCGTAAATGGAATAGATTTTTAATGGGATGTTTCCTGTATTCGTTACATTATGCCATGTGTTGGCGGGTACTACGATGGCATGATCGTCATGCACATTTCTGACAAAGTGGAGGTGTTCCTTTGTCATGCCCATTTGGACGACCCCCTGCCCCTGCTCGATGCGAAGGAACTGCTCAAGGTGAGGATGTTTTTCCAGGCCAATATCCTCCCCGGGCTGAAGGCTCATCAATGTGACCTGTAGGTGCTTCCCCGTCCACAGGGCTGTCCGGTACGTATTGTTTTGTTTGGACGCTTCATGGATGTTCATGACGAACGGCTTTGCTCCGTAATCCTTCAGCTCCATTTGACAATGTCCCATTGTCGGTGGATGATGCCCCCACTGATCAGCCATATTCATTACCATCCCGTAGCCCGGCTGCTGTGCATATTGATGGAGAGGCATATGTGCACAACAAGAGTGATGATGCGAAGGCGCATACATCCAAGGGTTATAATACATGTCTTCAGTCCCTTCACAGATATCTAGCTTTATCTTATGTAGCAAGGAGGGAAAATGTCCGTGGCCCGGAAATAGCCGTTCACTCGAACAACGTATGTACGGGTATCCACCAGGGAAAATGGGAGGTCCGGTCCTTCGTTTGCATTTAGTGTTCCCGGGTATGGGGAAACAACATAATCCTGGCCGATATCGCTAATAATAAGCAGGAGAATCGAGAATTACATGTTTTGGTCCGGCAATGCATCTGTTCTTTGTCTGTACCAGAGCGCTTGTCTTCTATAGAGAATCTGGAAATATGAAAAATATAAATGAAAGGCCGT
>JAZUQF010000243.1:0-2633 GCA_045605545.1 Lysinibacillus sp. | reverse complement strand
AAAACAGACCGAATCCGTACAGGGAAGTGGAACAGGGGAAGCAGCTGCAGCCATTCCATTGGAAGAGGCGGAGGAGCTGACGGGAAACGAAGCACAGGCTGTCGAATACTTGTCTGCAAATGATGGCGATACAATCAGCGTGCAGCTAGACGGCGAGAAGAAGCGCGTCCGCCTGCTGATGATCGATACGCCGGAGATGAATTATGATAAGGGCGAGCCGATGCCGTATGCTGAAGAAGCAAAAGCATTTACGATTGATTTATTGGAAAATGCACAATCGGTCGAGCTGCTGTTTGATAAGGGGCCGGAAACGGACAACTATGACCGTCTGCTTGCCTATATTTATGTGGACGGTGTCATGCTGCAGGAGGCATTATTGGAAGAGGGCCTTGCAGCGGTGCGCTATGTAAACGAGCCGAACAACTCGCTTGAACAGCAGTTCCGTGCAATCCAGGACGAGGCGGAGGAAGAAGGTCTCAATATCTGGTCGCATGAAGGATATTTCCAAAAAGACGGCTTCCATGCCGAAGCTGTAGAGAAGTAATATAGGGATGTGCCGCCTGGCTAGGGAACGGCAATTGTTGGGTGAAAGGTATCGGGAAAAGCTCCTCGATGCCTTTTTCTTTTTGCTGTATTTTCATATGGGGGATGAATCTGTCGGCTGAATTGGCCTTTTACCAAAACCATAGCATACCTTCCTGCAACTCGCAGTGATGGATTGCATCTCCGAATAAGCGGAGTGCAATCCATAGGCCCAGAGCGATAGCTTTCTTACTAAGCCAGGAAGATATACCCCTCCCGTTTGATAATAAGAGGGTGTTTTAGCTATTTATAGAAAATTTGTGACAGAAAAGTAGTGTATAGACGCCATATTCAGCTAATTTTGAATGGATTGCTAATTGAGAATAACTATTATTTATGGCATGCTAGTAGATGGAAAATAATTTAGAGGGGGAAATGTAGAGAAATGGGAAGACTTTTCCTTACAATCATATCAGCAATCTTCGTGCTCTTTCTCGTATTGCCTGTTCATTCAGAAGCCGCAGTGGCTGATGGTACATACAACGTAAACTACCAGGTGAACAAGCCGGGGAGCAGTTCTGCTTCCATGGCAAATGATTATTTTTTGAAGCCTGCAAAACTAATTGTCAATGACGGCAAAATGACGGTTCAGATGACGATTAAAAACAGCTCATGGGTGACACAGTTCAATCCACCGGGAGGGGCATCCGTCATCAGTTCGAATACAGGAGCCGATCAACGGGTTGTCCAGTTCAATATCGCGTCATTAAATTCGTTGACAGTAGGAATGAAGATAGATATCGAAGACATCGACTATCATCATGCCTATAGTGTGGATTTCGTGTTTGATGCTTCGGGCCTGCCGGAAGCAAAACCGCAACAGGAAGCAACGCCGCAACCGGCAGCTCCTTCCCAAAATACAGAGCCAAAACCAAATGAACCTTCGTCGTCAGGAAGTAATACTTCTTCACCTATACAGTCTGCCCCTGCTAGCGGGAAGACAGATGAAGCTCCGAAAGTCGAGCAGTCAGAATCAGTAGAAAGCGAGACAGGGACTTCACAAGTAATTACGGAAGAGGCGAACGAGCAAGAAGCGCCACAAACTGAAGAGGTAGAAAATCCAGAGACGAGCGATGCATTGCCGTTAGCTTCTATTTTGGCATTCATGATGGCAGCGCTGATCTTCATCCGTACCAAAAAAGCAAAAACAACTTAATTTTTCAGGAGGAATGAGCAATGGCAAACAATCGTAACACAAAAATCGCTTTGGCCGCATTAATGGCTGCATCGGTCATTACACCGGCCGCAGTATCGGCAAACGTAGGGGAAACACAAAATGTAAATGGTACAGAGGCAACGACAAAGGAAGCGACGGTCCGTACAATCGACTTCGCGGTGGCAGATGAAACAGGCATGCTTGCTCGTGTAATAAAAGGGCCGGGGGAGCTAGTTGAACAAAATGGCCAGCAATACATTAAAATAAGCTTATCCGACACAATGCTATCGATGCTGACAGCAATCACTGTCGAGGGTGAATCGGCATTGCATGAGGTCGGCGGCAAAAAAGTGGTGCTTCTTCCTGTAGATGAGAACTACTCACCTGTGGAAGGTGTCTTTACAGTGGATTCTCCAATGGCTAAAGGTGACTATAAGGCAACTTTGACGCCGGATGAGAAATCGATTAAAGAAGCAGGAGGAGAAAAGCCGGTTGAAAAACCGGTGGAAGAAACGCCTGCACAGCCAGCCACTCCATATGGTGACATCGCAGATGGGGAATATGAAGTGACATTCGATGCCTATAATCCGAAGACAGGTGTAGGCAATTATACAGCCATTACAAATCAGTTGGAGAAAAAGGCTACATTAGTAGTCGAAGACGGCAAGTATTTCCTGGAGGTCAGCGCGACAGAAAGATCGAATGGCATGATTACTGAATACCAGGTGCTTGTGGACGGCAAGTATGTAAAAGCAGAGACGGTTTCTGGTTCCTTGACGGAATATCCACATGTCGTCCGTCTGCCATTGACATCCTTGAATGAGTTGACGACAGCAAAACTACATGTAGTAGCTGGTTCCCATGATATGTGGTACGACTTCCAAATCGCTGTAGA
>JAZUQF010000242.1:0-25844 GCA_045605545.1 Lysinibacillus sp. | reverse complement strand
GGCTTATTTGGGGAAGAAGACACTCCTCATTGACATCGATCCACAGGGGAATGCTTCGAGTGGAGTAGGTATTAATAAAAAAGAAATTGAAGGCTGCATTTACGATGTATTGATTGAAGATGAACCGATGGCGTCTTATATTCATGAAACAAAGATTGAAAATCTATGGATTGTCCCGGCAACGATGTCTTTGGCAGGGGCGGAGATTGAGCTTGTATCAGCCATTTCACGTGAAGTCCGGCTGAAGCGTGCGCTGGATGAGGTGAAGGGCGGCTATGACTATATTATCATCGACTGCCCGCCATCGCTTGGTCTTTTGACGATCAATGCGCTGACGGCGGCCGATGGTGTCCTGATTCCCGTACAATGCGAGTATTACGCATTGGAGGGGTTGAGCCAGCTGCTATCCACAGTCCGCCTCGTGCAGAAGCATCTGAACAAGGAGCTCGTCATTGAAGGGGTGCTGCTGACCATGCTGGATGCGAGGACGAATTTGGGACTGCAGGTGATAGAGGAAGTGAAGAAGTACTTCCGCGAGAAGGTGTACAGGTCGATCATACCGCGCAATGTCCGTTTGAGCGAAGCGCCGAGTCATGGAAAGCCCATTATTCTATATGATGTGAGGTCACGTGGAGCAGATACCTATACAGAGTTAGCAAGGGAAGTGATTAAAAATGGCTAAGGGATTAGGAAAAGGAATCAGTGCGTTTTTCCCCGAGGAATCCATACATAGCGATAATACGATGGAGTCTGTCGCTGTTACGAAATTAATCGTCAATCCATACCAGCCACGGCAGATATTCAATGAAGAGGCATTGCTAGAGCTGGCCGAATCCATAAAGGAGCATGGCATCATCCAGCCCCTTGTCGTCCGGAAGTCAGGAAAGAAGTATGAAATCATCGCAGGAGAGCGCCGGTTCCGTGCTGCCAAGATAGCCGGCCTAACGGAAGTGCCCGCCATCATCAAAGAGATGAGCGAGCAGCAGATGATGGAAATCGCTATTTTGGAAAACTTGCAGCGTGAGGACTTGACGCCCATAGAAGAGGCGGAAGCCTACTGCAGCCTGATAGAGAAATTGAATTTTACACAGGAGGAGCTGGCCAGACGCCTGGGAAAAAGCCGTTCACATATAGCGAATCATATCCGCCTTCTGCAATTGCCGGAAGAAGTGCGCCGGTTCATCAATGAAGGGAAGCTTTCGATGGGCCATGGACGTACGCTGCTTGGCCTGAAGGAGAAGGGCAGCATCAAGGAAGTGGCGGACCGCGTCATTGCACAGGGGCTGAATGTCCGGCAGGTGGAGGCACTTGTCCAGCAATTGAACGGTGATGTTTCACATGAAACAAAAGAAAAACAAAAGAAGGATGTTTTTGTCCAGGAGACCGAGTCCCAATTGCGCGAGTACTTTGGAACGGGTGTCCAGATCAAGAAGAGCAAGAATAAGGGAAAAATCGAAATAGAGTTTTATTCAGAAGATGACTTGGAGCGTATTTTGGAGATCTTGAAGGTTGAAATAGATTAGGCGCGGGGCTCTCTTATAAGAGGGCTCTATTTTATTGGATGGGAGTTTCTATCATGGTTTTATTGGGGGCATTTTTAAATGCTTTATTCATTATCATCGGGGCGCTTTGCGGACGTATATTCCAGCACATGCCGGAAAGGATGAAGGAGACGGCCCTTTCCATCATCGGCCTTGCTGTGGCGGTACTGGGCATCCAGATGGGGTTTGGCAGTAGCAATTTCGTCATCGTCATCATCAGCCTGGTCATCGGGGCCCTGCTGGGGGAATGGATGGATCTGGAGCGTTGGTTCAACCGGTTTGGCCAATGGATCGAGAAGCTGGCGGCAAAGGGCCCTGCCAAGGCCGAAAAGGGATCCATTGCAGAGGGATTCGTGACGGCGACTCTTATCTTCGTCATCGGTTCGATGGCCATCATCGGGGCGCTGGACAGCGGTCTTCGCAATGACCATGACGTCCTCATCACGAAGGGCATCATTGATGGCTTCACCTCTGTCATCCTTGCTTCCACATTGGGAATCGGAGTCCTGCTATCCGCTTTTCCCGTCTTCATTTATCAGGGGGCGATCGCCCTGTCTGCAGGCGTCATCAGCACATATATCCCGGAAGCCGCACTTGACCTGTTCATACAGGAAATGACGGCTACGGGCGGGGTTATGATCATGGCGATTGGACTCAACATCGCCGGACTAACGAAAATTCGAGTAGCCAATCTGCTGCCGGGTATTGCGGTAGTCGGGGTGGTGGTTGCCGTATTGTTTGCTTTTCAATAAATGGCGCTGCCAGGAGAGCGTCAGTGCGCGGGCGATGGTAATGCTCATGGAGTGCGTCACATGCAGGCGCGTATTTTGCAGCACCATCGCCTCCATGAAGCCGCCGACATTGACGACGCCCTTGATGGAGAGGTCCCCGATTGGAGGCAAGTCTTTTTTGACGGCCTTTCCGGGATACAGGGCACCGTCCTTTACGATAATGGAACCGATGGAATCCTCTTCGCCAAGACAGGCGTCAATTGCTACAATGAAAGGATAGGGGCTGCGTGACTCCAGTTCAGCCTGTGTTTCGAGCAGGTTCAGCGCATGCACCGGCGTTTCCAGTGTACCCATGACAGTGAACGGGAAGGCATAATCCTGAATCAGCTGATTGCCGACAAGGGGACCGAGGGCATCGCCGGTGGAACGGTCGGTGCCGATACAGCAAAAGATGAGCTGTTCATGGTCAAATGGGATATGGTTTAAAAACAGGTCGCTCAGTTGCCAAACGGCACTTGTTTTTTCATAATGGATAACGTAATGGAATGAAGGGGATTGTTGCATAAAATAACCTCGCTTTGGCATGGTATCTCCGTTTATGATGGAAATACGATTTATTTAGGCAGTATATTCAAATTTGCATATTGTTATACAAGAGGTGGTAAATATGGAAGAAGGAATTGATCTAAGCACAAATGACTTAAAAGGATTACAGCAGCTAACAGAATTTTTTTGGAATTTTATGAGAAGTGAGGAACTATGGAACTTTGTCATTGTGGCGTCCATAAAAATTATTGTTATCATGATAATTTCTTCTTTAGTTGTACTAATTGGAAATAAATTGATTGAGAAGTTTTTCTCCATTCGAATGCGTACACCGCTCCGGTATACTGAGCGTCGCCAGCAGACCATTCAAAAACTTGTGCAAAATGTTCTCTCGTATCTCGTCTACTTCTCAGCGATCATCGCCATCTTATCATCGCTGAACATCCAGGTGGCTGGTCTTCTCGCGGGGGCAGGGATTGCATCAGTTGCAATCGCTTTTGGGGCACAAAGCTTAGTGAAAGATATTATCAGCGGGTTCTTCATCATTTTCGAGGACCAGTTTGGCGTAGGGGACTACATCAAGCTGAATACGGCGGAAGGAACAGTCGTTGAAATCGGGCTTCGCACGACGAAAATTACAGGTGTGTCGGGGGAGCAGCATATCATTCCGAACGGCTCGATCGGCGCCGTCATCAATTACTCGGTCAATGACACCTCCACCTTTGTGGACTTCGTCGTTCCTACGACGGTCAATCTGTCCGAAATCGAAAAGAAGGTAGAGGCATATCTGCAAGCTCTTTTTGATGAACATGAGGAATTAACGAATGTACCGGTGCTTACAGGGGTGCAGAATTTCAATCCCGAGGTAGTGACGCTCCGGATTAAGGTCGAGACGGCCTCAATGCAACATGGAAGGATAGCCGGCATCATACGCCGTGATTTGATGAGGCTGCTAGAAGAATACGATGTAAAGGTGGAGGGAGAATAATGGAAGCGAAGAAATTCGAATTGAACGATGTCGTCGAAATGAAAAAGCAGCATCCGTGCGGGACGAATGCCTGGAAAATCATCCGCATGGGGGCGGACATCCGCATCAAATGCCAGGGATGCGGCCACAGTGTCATGATTGCCCGCCGTGAATTCGAAAAGAAGATGAAAAAGGTCATCAAGCCGGTGAGCGAAGTATAGTTTCAGAGGGGCATTAGACTTTTTAACGCCGAATCAATATAATAGATAAGGTTATGCAAACAGCCATCAAGCAGAGACGGATGGAATGAGAAAAGAAGCTAGGAAACCACTTATTGAACATAGAAAGGTTGTGTCTATCAATGGCATTAACAGCTGGCATTGTAGGGTTGCCGAACGTAGGTAAATCCACATTATTCAATGCAATTACAAAGGCGGGGGCGCTCGCTGCTAACTACCCATTCGCGACGATCGATCCAAATGTAGGGATTGTAGAAGTACCGGATGCACGTTTAGATAAATTGACGGAATTGGTTACACCGAAGAAAACGGTTCCGACTGCCTTCGAATTTACAGATATCGCCGGCATCGTAAAAGGGGCGTCCAAAGGTGAAGGGCTCGGGAACAAGTTCCTTGCCCATATCCGTGAAGTGGACGCGATCTGCCAGGTAGTGCGCTGCTTTGAGGATGAAAACATCACGCACGTAGCGGGATCTGTCAACCCAATCGACGATATCGAGGTAATCAACTTAGAGCTGATTTTAGCGGATATGGAATCCGTGGAAAAACGTCTGCAGCGCGTGTCTAAAATGGCCAAGCAAAAGGACAAGGAGGCATTGGTGGAAGAGCCGGTGCTGCAAAAGGTGAAAGAGGCGCTGGAGGCCGAAAAGCCGGCCCGTGCCGCTGAACTTTCCGATGATGAAATGAAGGTCATTAAAGGCCTTCACCTTCTAACGATCAAGCCGATGCTTTATGTAGCAAACGTATCGGAAGAGGAAGTAGCCGATCCGGCCAACAACAAGTACCTGAAAATGGTGCAGGAGTATGCAGCAAATGAGGGTTCTCAAGTCATTGTTGTCTGTGCGAAAGTAGAAGAAGAGATTTCTGAGCTGGATGATGAGGAAAAAGCAATGTTCCTAGAAGAGCTGGGCATCAAAGAATCCGGATTAGATCAGCTGATCCGCGCTTCCTACAATCTGCTCGGCCTTGCCACATATTTCACGGCCGGCGTACAGGAAGTCCGTGCATGGACATTCCGCAAAGGGATGAAGGCACCGCAATGTGCGGGCATCATCCATACAGACTTTGAGCGCGGATTCATCCGTGCAGAGACGGTATCCTATGATGATTTAGTAGCTGCAGGCTCCATGGCGGCTGCAAAAGAGGCGGGCAAGGTGCGCCTTGAAGGGAAGGAATACGTCGTACAGGACGGCGATGTCATGCTGTTCCGTTTCAACGTATAATTGAACGATGATGGGCCGGTCCGCTTTATGCGGACCGGCTTTCTTTATGTTTCATATACATAGAGCCTCGGCTCCTTCGGGTCGTCTGCAATCTGCGCATCGTCCGGAAATTTACGCAGTTCCTTATACATGGCGAAATCGCCGACAGCGCCTGCCATCAGGAAGGCCCCGGCAAGGATGACCGTATAATCATTGAGCCAGAAGCCGATCAGCGCCGGCATGACGCCCGTCGTCCAAAAGGGGAGCAGGAGCGCTTTTTTCATGGCAGCATTCGAGATGCGCACGGTGGTGGTCGCATAGGCTACCCCCTTCTGTAGATCAATGCCATAGGATAGCGAACGGATGGGCGCCCTGCCGAATAGGACGAAGCCGACCAGGTGGAACGCCTCATGCAGTACAATCAGCAAAACGTAATAGCATCCGAATAAAAGGATGGATAGAATCATGGAACCGAAAGAGAGAGCAGGCGTTTGCGGCTGAAGGATGAGGTTGAGGCCGAGGAGCAGGATGCTCAAGATGACCGTCCAGATGATATTCTGCTTCATCACTTTCTGTAGATCCAATTGAATGATAGATGGTTGCATGGCAGGCCCTCCTTAACTGATGCAAATTATAAAGGAAAATAGTTGTAAATGAAAAAGAACATGCTATAATAAGAATATATGTTCGTGTTATAGATGGTAAGTTTCTCTATCATCACTTTAATGTTGAACATCCAAAACATCTATGTTACAATTCATTGATGTGAGTAATCTACATTACTTGCTCCTTGCTCCCGCATTGACGGAGAGCCCAAGTCCATAAGGAGGTGCACAATAGATGAGAAAGTATGAATTAATGTACATCATTCGTCCGAACATTGAAGAGGACGCGAAAAAAGCTCTAACAGCTCGCTTCGACGAAATCCTAACTTCAAACGGCGCTGAAATCATCGAGTCTAAAGAGTGGGGCAAACGTCGTCTTGCTTACGAAATCAACGACTTCCGCGAAGGTTTCTACCACATCGTGAAAGTAAACGCTGGTTCTCAAGCAATCGATGAGTACACTCGTTTAGCTAACATCAGCGAAGACATTATCCGTCACATCGCTGTACGTGAAGAAGTAAAATAATTTTTGAACAAAATGCTGAAAAAGAGGAGGTTGAATACGGATGATTAACCGTGTCGTATTAGTTGGGAGACTTACCAAGGATCCAGAGCTTCGTTATACACCAAGCGGCGTTCCAATGGCACGCTTTACAGTAGCTGTAAACCGTCCATTCTCGAACCAGCAGGGTGAAAAGGAAGCTGACTTCATCGGTTGTATTGCTTGGAGAAAGCAAGCTGAAAACTTGGCAAACTTCATGAAAAAAGGGAGTTTGATCGGAGTGGAAGGTCGTATTCAAACGGGCAGCTTTGAAGGACAGGACGGTAAGCGCGTTTATACAACGGATGTCGTTGCTGACTCGGTGCAGTTCCTAGAACCACGCGGTGGCGGCAACGCTTCGCAAAATACACCGAACCAGCAGTACGGTGGAGGAAATTATGGAGGCGGACAACCGTCATACAATAATCCACCGCAGCAGCAATTCGGTGGCGCTCCCCAGGATTCGTTTGGTTACCAACAAAATCAACCACCTCAGAATCAGCAAAACTATACACGTATGGATGAAGATCCTTTTGCAAACAGCAAAGGACCGATCGAAGTATCAGAGGATGATTTACCATTCTAATCGCTTCGCATCCCTAAAAATAATTTAAAGGAGGACAACGCTAATGGCACCACGTCGCGGAGGCCGCAAACGCCGTAAAGTTTGCTACTTCACTTCAAACAACATTACGCACATCGACTACAAAGATGTAGATCTTTTAAAGAAATTCATCTCTGAGCGCGGTAAAATCTTACCACGTCGCGTAACTGGCACAAGTGCAAAGTACCAACGTAAATTAACTTCTGCAATCAAAGTTTCACGTATCATGGCTTTACTTCCATTCGTAGCAGAAGAAAAATAAGATGATTGAACCCGATGAAATTCAAAAGATTTCATCGGGTTTTATTTTTTTGTCAAGAGAGGGCTTGTATCCTGGGCTATAGAAGAAAGTCTCCACCTGATTCAGGCGGATATGCTATTCCTCGGGCCGCAGAACAAGGGGCATCTCCCATGCGCCTGCCTGATTCAGATGGAAATAGATGCACCCCTACCACCATATGCACATGATATGGCGGAAGAGGCTAGAGGAAGAGGGAAATGGAATCATTTGTTCTCTTTCTCATTTTGTTTGTCTACGTAAAAGATGGTACAATGGAGAAAGACAAAAAAATGTTTTGACTGATAAAAAGGAAGGTTTTTATGCCGAATAATCAAACGAAAGCCATGACACAGGGCGCGATGATGATCGCTTTGTTTCTTATATTGGTGGCATTGGCCTACTATGTACCGCTAGTCAATCTGCTGGCCTTTCTCGTCGCCCCGCTGCCCCTTGCCTGGTATAGTGCCACCTATAGCCGGAGCTTGGCGCTTGGCGTGGGCATAGTAGCGGTCGCTGCGAGCATTTTCGTAGGCAATCTGCTCATCATCCCGCTTGCCCTTATTCTGGCCATCGTCGGCCTGGTTATCGGGGATTGTTTAAGGGAAAAGAAAAGTAAAATTTATTTGCTGATGGCGACAGGTACCGCCATTCTTATTACGTTTGCGCTTCAATTTGTAGTATTGGTCCGTTTCTTGAACGTCAACTTCATTGAAGAGAGCATGCAACTCGCCCGTGATACGTATGAGCAGTCATTGGAATATTCGGCTGGCTTGACAGGCGGGGGAATCCAGATGGAAGAGCAGATGAAGCAGCTGTTCGATATGATGGAAATGGCTCTGCCGGCAAGCATTACGCTGTCTGTATTTGCGCTTGCTTTCATGATGGTGCTTGTCATCCTGCCTATTCTGAGCAGGCTGAAGGTGGAAGTGCCGAAATTTCCGCCATTCCGTGACATGCGTCTGCCGCGCGCCATATTATGGTACTACCTCATTGTGCTATCGATCAACCTGTTTGTGCAGCCGGAGTTCGGCTCTACATTTTATGTAGTGATGCTGAATTGTTCGATGGTCCTTTGGGTATTGCTAACATTACAGGGCATTTCATTCATCCATTTTGTCATTGATGCGTTCCGTTACCCTGCCTTTCTGAAAGTGCTGGCAACCATCTTTGCCATTTGGATGTATTCTTTTGTCATCTTGTTAGGTATTATCGATTTAGGCTTTAATTTGCGAGAGTGGGTTAAGGCGAAGAGTGAAAAATAAGGAGCTGATCAAAATGGGTATGTTCAGGAAACGTTCGATCCGATATCCGCTTTTGTATTTATCGATTTTATCGATAGTTACAGCTGCCTTACTATTCTATGTAAACATCTGGGTTGGCCTTTTATATGTAGTGGTTGCAGGAGCGCTTCTATACTACGGCTGGAAGGTTGAACAACTTGCATATATAGAGACGGAGAAGCACATTGAATCGCTTTCTTTCCGCATGAAAAAAGTAGGGGAGGAAGCATTTCTACACATGCCGTTCGGGATTGTATTGATTGATGATCAGCACAAGATCGAGTGGGCCAATCCCTTCATGCTGGATGCGACGGAAGCGGAGAGCTTGATTGGAGAAGAGGTCTTCAAGTTGTCGGATGGGCTGATGGCCATTACGAAACCGGAAGAGCTGAGGGAATTGACGGTGTCGATAGGGGAACGGAAATACCGTGTCTATTCGAAGCCGGAAGAGCGGCTTCTATACTTTTTCGATATTACGGAACAGGTGGAGATCGAGACGCAGTATTATGCAGACCGTACCGTCCTGGCCATTCTATTCATTGATAACTATGACGAAATCACCCAGCCGATGGATGATAAGACACGCAGCATGACGAACTCCACAGTGACCTCCATTGTAAATGAATGGGCTGCCGAATACGGCATCTTTGTCAAACGGGTTTCCTCGGACCGCTTCCTGGCAGTCTTGAATGAATCCATCCTGGAGGAATTGGAACAGAAGAAATTCTCCATCCTTGACTATATTCGTGAAAGAACGATGCAGAAGAACCTATCCTTAACATTGAGCGTAGGGGTGGGGGCCGGGTCCCCATCCTTGATTGAACTCGGCGAGCTTGCCCAGTCCAGCCTGGATCTGGTGCTCGGACGGGGCGGCGACCAGGTGGCCATCAAACAGCCCGACGGCAAGCTGCGCTTCTATGGAGGCAAAACAAATCCAGTGGAGAAGCGGACGCGTGTGCGGGCCCGGGTCATCTCCCATGCCCTGCGCGACTTGATCCAGGACAGTGACCAGGTCTTTGTGATGGGGCATAAAAATCCCGATATGGACTCGATAGGGGCTGCAATTGGGGTGCGGAAAATGGCCGAAATGAATAAGGTGGATGGCTATGTCGTCGTGAACTTCCAGGAGTTGAATGGAAGTGTGAGGCGCTTGATGCACGAAATCGAAGCCAATAATGGCGACCTTTACAGCCGTTTCATTTCACCGGAAGACGTGCTGTCCCGTATTACCCATAAGTCCCTGCTCGTCATCGTTGATACGCATAAGCCGGCCATGGTGATTGATGGTTCCCTGCTGAATGCGACCGAGAAGGTTGTCATCATCGACCATCACCGCAGAGGGGAAGACTTTATAGAGAATCCGACACTTGTCTATATGGAGCCTTATGCGTCCTCCACTGCCGAGCTGGTGACGGAGCTATTGGAATACCAGCCGAAAAACGCGAAGATTACGAGCCTGGAAGCAACATCCCTGTTATCCGGCATCATCGTCGATACAAAGAGCTTTACGCTGAGGACGGGGGCCCGTACATTTGAGGCGGCCTCCTACCTTCGTACACACGGGGCGGATACAATCTTGATCCAGCGCTTATTGAAAGAGGATATAGATACGTATATCGAGCGCTCCAAGCTGATTCAGACAGTGGAATTTGTAAAGCCGGGCATTGCCGTAGCACATGGCGACGACAACAGGGTATATGATTCGGTGCTGATTGCCCAGACGGCCGATATCCTGCTGACGATGAAGGATGTTTCCGCTTCATTTGTCATCGCCCATCGCCAGGATGGCCTCATCGGCATCAGTGCTCGCTCGCTCGGGGAAGTGAATGTCCAGCTCGTGATGGAGAAGCTTGGAGGCGGCGGGCACTTGACGAACGCGGCCACCCAGATAGAGGCCGATTCGGTCGAGGAAGTCAAACAATATTTAACCAATGCGATTATAGAAGTACTTGAAGGGAGTAATGAGCAATGAAAGTAGTGTTCCTGAAAGATGTAAAAGGTAGAGGGAAAAAAGGAGAAATCAAAGAAGTGGCAGAAGGATATGCACGCAACTTCTTGATCAAGAACGGCCATGCAGTCGAAGCGACGAATGCGGCATTAAGCCAACTGCAGGGGCAAAAGCGCCTGGAAGAGAAAAATGCTGCGGCGGAATTGCAGGCGGCAAAAGATTTAAAAGAAAAAATCGAGAAGCTTGAAGTGACGGTCAAGGCGAAATCAGGCGAAGGCGGCCGTCTTTTCGGTTCGGTTTCTACTAAGCAGATCGCCGACGAGCTTCAAAAGACACACGGCATTAAAATCGACAAACGCAAAATGGACTGCAATGAAGGTATCCGCGCTTTAGGATACACGAATGTACCAGTGAAGCTTCATCAAGAAGTGAAGGCAACACTCAAAGTACATGTAATTGCAGAGTAAGGAGTAGACAACAATGAACGAATCCATGATGGACCGCGTTCCACCGCATAACCATGAAGCAGAGCAATCGGTTATCGGTGCTATCTTCCTTGAACCTCAAGCCCTGATTACAGCGTCTGAAATTTTAATGCCAGATGATTTCTATCGTACCGCGCATCAGAAAATTTTCCAGACGATGATCCGCTTAAGCGATCAAGGAAAAGCGATAGATGTTGTAACAGTGACAGAGGAGCTCTCAGCTAAAAAGGAGCTGGAGGATGTAGGCGGGCTCTCCTATTTATCAGAGCTTGCTAACGCCGTACCGACAGCTGCGAATATCTCGCACTATGCCAAAATTGTAGAAGAGAAATCCATCCTCCGCAGGCTGATCCGCACCGCCACGAAGATTGTAGAGGATGGCTATACGCGCGAGGACGAGGTCGAGGCACTTCTTTCGGAAGCTGAGAAGAAGATGATGGAAGTGGCCAACCGCAAGAATGCGGGGGACTTCAAGCACGTAAAGGATGTACTTGTCCAGACGTATGATAATATTGAACAGCTTCAGGCACGTGAAGGGGAGATAACGGGG
The DNA here is from genome assembly GCA_045605545.1 of Lysinibacillus sp. GTDB lineage: Bacteria > Bacillota > Bacilli > Bacillales_A > Planococcaceae > Lysinibacillus_B. The sequence continues at coordinate 14,325 of JAZUQF010000242.1, read as the reverse complement.
ATTCCCACCGGCTTCCGTGACTTGGACCGCATTACAGCGGGCTTCCAGCGGAATGATTTAATCATCGTGGCTGCCCGGCCTTCGGTAGGGAAAACGGCCTTCGCCTTGAACATCGCCCAGAGCGTTGCGGTGAAGGCCCGTGAGAACGTCGCCATCTTCTCCCTGGAGATGGGTGCCGACCAGCTTGTCATGCGTATGCTTTGTGCGGAAGGAAACATTGATGCACAAGTGCTGCGGACAGGGGCCCTGCAGGAAGAGGACTGGCGGAAGCTGACGATGGCGATGGGTAGCCTTTCAAATTCCGGTATTTTCATCGATGATACGCCGGGTGTGCGGGTAAACGAAATCCGCGCCAAATGCCGGCGTCTGGCACAGGAGCAGGGTCTGGGCATGATTATGATCGACTATCTGCAACTGATCCAGGGAAGCGGGAAGCCGGGCGAGAACCGTCAGCAGGAGGTATCGGAAATCTCCCGCTCGCTTAAAGGCCTGGCCCGTGAACTGAAGGTGCCGGTCATCGCGCTTTCCCAGCTCTCCCGTGGTGTAGAGCAGCGTCAGGACAAGCGTCCGATGATGAGTGACCTGCGTGAATCGGGAAGTATCGAGCAGGATGCCGACATCGTAGCATTCCTTTACCGGGATGATTACTACGACAAGGAATCAGAGAGTAAAAACCAAATTGAAATCATCCTTGCCAAGCAGCGTAATGGTCCTACAGGCACGGTTACGCTTGCATTCAAAAAGGAGTTTAATAAGTTCCTAGACGTGGATTGGTCGCAGGTAGCACCTCCACCAGCATAGAAAAGCAGTTTAATATACCTAAAAGGCGAACATTAGTAATCTATCTGATTTCTATGTTCGCCTTTTTGTTGACGAAGGGGAATTGCGGTTGTTACAATAGAATGGTTCAAGATAAGAGAGACTAATCGTCTTCGGAGGTGCAGATATGTCATCAGTTGTTATTGTAGGTACACAATGGGGAGATGAAGGTAAAGGCAAAATTACCGACTTCCTTTCTAAAAAAGCAGATATTATTGCGCGTTTTGCAGGTGGGGATAACGCCGGTCATACAATTAAATTTGACGGTGAAACATATAAGCTACACCTGATTCCATCAGGTATTTTCTATCAGGATAAAATCTCGGTCATGGGCAATGGGCTGGTAATCAATCCGAAGTCGCTACTGACAGAGCTGAAAGGCCTGCAGGAGCGGGGAATCGATACATCCAACCTACGCATTTCAAACCGTGCGCATATCATCCTTCCCTACCACATCCATCAGGATAAAGTGGAGGAAGAGGCACGAGGCGATCAGAAAATCGGTACGACGTGCAAGGGCATCGGTCCATGCTATCAGGATAAGGTGGCCCGCATCGGCATCCGTGTGGCCGATCTGCTGGATAGAGAAGTGTTTGAACAGAAGCTGCGTGCCAACACGGCATTGAAAAATAGATTATTTGAGAAGTTCTATGAAGTGGAAGGCATTCCATTTGAAGATATGTTTGAAGAATACTACGGCTACGGGCAGGAAATCGCCCAATATGTTGTCGATACATCGAAGATTCTGAATGATGTACTGGACGAAGGGGGACGCGTGCTCTTCGAAGGTGCACAGGGCGTCATGCTGGATGTCGACCAGGGGACATACCCATTCGTGACATCTTCCAATCCGGTTGCAGGCGGCGTCGCAATCGGTGCAGGTGTAGGACCTTCAAAGGTCTCCCGGGTTGTCGGGGTATGCAAGGCATACACGTCCCGCGTGGGTGATGGTCCATTCCCTACTGAGCTATTTGACGAGATGGGGCACCATATTCGCGAAGTGGGCCGTGAATACGGAACTACGACAGGCCGACCACGCCGTGTAGGATGGTTCGATTCGGTCGTTGTACGCCATTCGCGCCGTGTATCAGGCATTACGGACCTGGCGCTGAACTCCATCGACGTACTATCCGGGCTGGAGACGGTGAAAATCTGTACAGCCTATGAGTACAACGGTGAAGTCATCACTGAATATCCTGCCAATCTGCACGTCATCGAGCAGTGCAAGCCTGTCTATGAGGAGCTTCCGGGCTGGAGCGAGGACATTACAGGTGTCCGCTCGTTGGATGAGCTGCCGGAAAATGCGCGCCGCTATGTAGAACGCATCGTGGAATTGACGGGCATCAATCTGATGACCTTCTCGGTCGGACCGGCACGTGAACAAACGAATGTTGTAAATGCCATCTGGGAATAACAGCAACTCCTTGGAAATCCATATTTCCAGGGAGTTTTTTATTGCCGCAAAAAGAGTGGATCATGTCTAAAATGCGGAATGGATGCCAATGTTAAGGTTTTTTTTCAGTTATAATACAATTTCATTACAAAGCTTTAGAATCTCCCAAACGGAAAATACGATATGTTACATTAGGGAAGTGTGATTTTTCAAATAGATATTTCCGTTTGATAGATTTGGGGATTGTTTTGGAAGGGGTATTATGATGGGCTTGAAGGAAAAGATGAGAAAGAGGCGTCAGAGCTTTGCAAAAAGCTTCAAAGACCAAGGAATGAAAATTTCGCTGGCCGTTGTACTATTGACAGCAGTGACATTCACCTTAGGGTTTGCAAACGCCGATTTGAAAGACGACATTAAGGAAATCTACCATATTTATAGTGGGAATGAATATATCGGTGCGGTCTCGAATCAAGAGGCCGTGGAAGAAATGATTGAACAGAAAAAGCAGGAGGCCATCAGCCAGTACAAGGGATTGACGGTGGAGGCCGGCTCAAACATTACCATCATTCCCGAGCAGGTGTTTACTGTTGCTGTGAATGAAGCGAAGACGGTCGAAAAGCTGGCAGGCGCCCTAGCCCTGGAGGCGGAGGCACATGCGCTTCTTGTTGACGGTCAGGCTGTTGCCTATGTCAAGGACGCAGCAGACTATGAAAAAGCGATCGATCTGCTGAAGCTCCGCTATGTTTCACAACAGGAGCTGGACGCATTGGAAGGGGCTACTGCTGAGTTAGTACCCTTCAATCAAAATGATCAAACACGTGTCGTCGAAGTTTCGTTGACGAAGCCGGTGACGGGTGAAAAAGCGAAGGTCGATCCGGCGCAGATCCTTACGCCCGAGGAGGCAGTCGAGCTGCTGCTGTCCGGCAGCGTTGAAAAAGAGACATATGCGGTGCAGCAGGGCGATGTGCTCGGTTCCATTGCAAATGCCCATGATTTGACGTTGAAGGAATTGCTGGCGCTGAACCCTGGATTGACGGAATCGACTGTTTTGAAGATTGGCCAGCCATTGAACGTGACCGTCGCAAGGCCCTATGTATCCGTCAAGGAAGTGATGGAGAAGTTCAAGGTCGAGACGATCGACTTCAAACATATCACCGAACAGGATGCGACCATGCTAAAGGGCGAGTCGAAGGTGAAGCAGGAAGGGAAGGCGGGCCGGAAAGAGGTGCTGTATACGATCACTTCTGAAAACGGCGTCCGTACGAATAAGCAGGTCACGAATGAAGTGGTGACGGCCGAGCCGGTGGACTACATCAACGTTGTGGGGACGAAGGTGATTCCTTCCCGTGGTACCGGTACATTCGCTTGGCCGGCAGTGGGCGGCTATGTATCGAGCCATATGGGTCCTCGTTGGGGCACGCAGCACCGCGGCATCGACATCGCCCGTCCATCAGACCGTACAATCAAGGCAACAGACAATGGTGTGGTAACCTTTACGGGCTGGGATGGTTCGTACGGCAATAAAGTCGTGATCGACCACAACAACGGCTACGAGACGACCTATGCCCATCTGTCTTCCATCAATGTATCGGTGGGACAAATCGTAGAACAGGGGTCCAATATTGGAATAATGGGCTCAACAGGCAATTCGACAGGCATACATCTGCATTTTGAAGTCCGTAAAAACGGCGCACTTGTAGATCCACTATCCGTATTACGATAAAAGAAGGCAGTCCGTCATGGCGGACTGTCCTTTTTATTCCCGCCATGATATTCCTCGGGAAATAATCGACGGCCTATACGTGTTTGATGCAAGTCGGGAAAAAGCGTGTTAGAGTAAGAATATATTGTGATGCGAAAGGAAGATAGAGATGAGTAAAACGATTTTAGTAGTGGACGATGAAAAACCAATCGCAGATATTTTACAGTTTAATTTAATAAAAGAGGGATATACAGTGATTTGCGCCTATGACGGGGAAGAGGCTTTGGCCCGCGTCGAGGAGCAACAGCCGGATCTGATGTTGCTGGACATCATGCTGCCGAAGCGTGACGGCATGGAGGTATGCCGGGAAATCCGCAAGAAGTACGACTTCCCGATCATCATGCTGACGGCGAAGGGTTCAGAGATTGATAAGGTGCTTGGGCTTGAGATGGGCGCCGACGATTATGTGACGAAGCCGTTCAGCACACGTGAACTGATTGCGCGCGTCAAGGCCAACATGCGCCGTCTGAATGTAGTAGCGCAAGCAGACGAGCCGGTCGAGGAAACGAATAATATTACAGTTGGCTCGCTGGTCATCCAGCCGGATGCATACCTCGTCCTGAAACGCGGCGATACGATCGAACTGACGCACCGCGAATTCGAGCTGCTGCACTATCTTGCCAAGCATATCGGCCAGGTGATGACGCGTGAGCACCTATTGCAGACGGTGTGGGGCTACGACTACTTCGGCGATGTCCGTACAGTGGACGTGACGATCCGCCGTCTACGCGAGAAGATTGAAGATAACCCAAGTCATCCGACATGGATTGTGACAAGACGGGGTGTCGGCTATTATCTGCGAAATCCTGAACAGGAGTAGAACGCATGCAAAAGGTGAGCTTTTTCAAATCGATTCATGTAAAGCTTGTATTAATCTATATTCTATTGATCATTATGGCCATCCAGATCATCGGCATTTATTTTTCGAAGGAGCTGGAGGAAAATTTAACGGAAAACTTCAAGGAATCTATCAATCAGCGCATCGAGCTCGCCCAATACAGCATACGTGAGGAAATCCTGAAGGAACGGGATGAATCCATGCCGAAGCTCGAGGGAAGCCTGGCTGCCATCCTGCGGGAATTTTCCACGACAGACATCAATGAAATCCAGGTCATCAATACCCGTAATCGAATATTGGCGACATCGGATTCGAACAACCAGTCGCTCGTCGGACAGAAGACGAGCCAGGACCTCGTACGGACAGCCATTTCGATGTCGGCCCGTCAGGAAACGATCCTGCTTGACCGGAACAGCGGGAACCGGGTGTGGGTACTGGCGACGCCCATCCTGGATTCAGTCGGCCCGGACGGTGAAGTGATAGGAGCCATCTATATTGAATCCGATATAGAAAAGGTCTTTGGACAGATGAGTGAAATCACGCGGATTTTTGCGGCGGGTACAGCAATGGCCCTCATCATCACAATCATCCTCGGGATTTTGGTGGCGCGCACGATTACAAGGCCGATTTCGGATATGCGCAGGCAAGCGCAGGCGATGGCAAAAGGGAACTTTTCAAGGAAGGTACGCGTGTATGGCACGGATGAAATTGGACAGTTGGCGATTGCCTTCAATAATATGACCAATCGGCTGCAGGAGGCGCAGTCCACGACGGAAGCCGAGCGCCGCAAATTGGCGAGCGTCCTCAGTAACATGACCGATGGCGTAATCGCAACCGATCGCAAGGGGCGGATCATCCTGATCAATGACCCGGCGCTCGAACTGCTGCATATATCACGTGAAGTGACGCTGAACCGTCCAATCGCCTCGGTGCTCGGCATCGATCAGGACTATAGTTTTGAAGACCTGATTTATATGAAGGAATCCGTGAATCTGAATTTCAGTACGCCCGATGCACCGTACATCCTGCGTGCGAATTTCTCCGTCATCCAAAAGGAGACGGGCTTTGTCAACGGTCTGATCACCGTCCTGCATGATATTACGGAGCAGGAAAAAATCGATATGGAGCGCAGGGAGTTCGTAGCGAATGTATCACACGAGCTACGGACGCCGCTGACGACGATGAGGAGCTATCTGGAGGCCCTTGCGGATGGTGCCTGGAAGGACGACAGCATCGCACCGCACTTCCTGAATGTGACACAGACGGAGACGGAGCGCATGATCCGCCTTGTCAATGACCTGCTCCAACTTTCAAAAATGGACAGCCAGGAGTACGAGCTGAAACGTGAATTCGTGGAGTTCAATAAATTCTTCGAGCGGATTATCGACCGTTTCGAAATGTCCAAGTCGCAGAATGTAGAGTTTGTAAGGCTACTGCCGGAAACGAGCTATTTTGTGGATATCGATACAGATAAACTGACGCAGGTGATCGACAATATCATCTCCAATGCATTGAAGTATTCCCCGGATGGAGGAAATATCCGGTTTGGCTTCACCGTGCATGACAACATGATAAAGGTGATGATATCGGATGATGGCATGGGGATACCGAAGGAGAACGTCGGACGCATTTTCGACCGTTTCTACCGGGTGGACCGGGCGCGTGCACGCTCCATGGGTGGAACCGGCCTCGGCCTCGCCATCGCACGGGAGATGATTGAGGCGCATGGCGGAAAGATATGGGCTGAAAGTGAGGAAGGCGTGGGAACGACGATTTTCTTTACCCTCCCATATGAACTGGATGAAGCGGGGGATTGGGAATGAAATATATAGAGCCGATTAAATCGTTTGTATTATTATTTCTTGTCCTGCTGAGCCTGCTGTTCACATTCCTGATATGGAACTACAGGCCGCCCTATTTGCCTACAGAGGAACCACTGACAGAACAGAAGATGGGCGGAATACAGAAATCGCTCGGGGAGGTAATCAAGCCTTACCGGGTCCTTTTTGCTACTGGAGAAAGTCTGAGGGGGACCGACTCCTCGGGAGAAATCAATCATGTACTCCGTTATTTGGACCAGGTGGAGATGAGGGACGTTTCCCCGGTTCCGACTCCTTTGACGAAGGATAAGGTGAATGAAATGATACGGACGCCGGACCGGATGACGATGTTCTTCCAAACGGATATACCATTGCAGATCTTCACTGAAGTCGTTTCGCCGAATGATGAGGAGTATGAAGGCGCTGTTTTCAACCGGCTCATCGTCGATTGGGGAGAGAGCGGGCAAAGTGAACATATCCGGCTGCTCTTCATCAGTACGGATGATGAATCCGGCTATAGCGCCGAGGTGGAATTGAAAGAGTCCGCAGCATTTGCGGAGACGTTTATAGAGCGGCCGAAAAGCTATGCTGAATATGTAGAGACCGAAAGGCAGAACAATCTATCTTTATATATAGTGAAGGAAAAAGTGGAAGCGACCAAGCATGGCTATTATATCGACGAGATGTCGCCGACGCTGTTGAAGGGTATTCTTTTTGAAAATCCCTTCATTGTACAAAAGTCGGGGGAGGGCAGCCAGGAAAGCTATACGGACAGCATGTCGCGCCTCACATTGGATACCAATACAAAAATCATGAACTACGTGCATCCGGCGGCGGAAAGCAGTACGGCCGTGGCGCCCTATAGCCTTCTCAAGGATACGTTCGACTACGTGAACGAACATGGGGGCTTCACAGCGGACTATCGGTTGTCTTCCGTAGATATCGAAAGTCATGCGACGGAATACCAGCTTTATATAGAGGGATATCCTGTCTTCAGCCCAGTTGTAATGACCCGCCTTGTCACGACATGGGGTGAGGAGAAAATCTTCCGCTACCGCCGCCCCTACTACACAATGGATACCGAAATTCCAAGTGAAAAAGTCACGATGGAACTCGCTTCCGGTCCGGAGGTGGTGGATTATATCCGGTCGCATGAAGAATTGAATCTAGATGAAATCGAGGATATCCTGGTCGGATATTACTTGAAGCAAAATGAGAGTTCCCGCCTGTTTACAGTGGAGCCGGGCTGGTTCTTCCTTACAGAAAACAGCTGGAGCCGAATGATGCCCGAACGATTAGGAGGTGATGGATATGGACTGGAGTAAGACGAAATCTATATTCATCGCGATATTCCTGATCCTGAATATCTTCCTCTATTATCAGTACATCGAAAAGTACAAGGGAGCTGAACTCGATTCGCTGCAGGATGAGGAAGGTATAGAGGGAAAGCTGCAGGAGGAGAATATCACCTATGAAGAGCTGCCGCAGACTACGGAACCTGCCGTCTATCTGACGGCGAAGGTCAAGTCCTATTCGCTTAACAGCCTTCCGAAACAAAACAATAAAAGCTATAGGCTGGCCAGTGACGATGAACTGGTCGTCGACTTCAAGACGCCGGTGAAGCTGCCGGCCGGGAAAAAGCCTGAAGCGCTGAAGGAGTTCGTGAAACAGCATGTGGATGAAGGCGCATCCTTCGTCCTATGGGAAATCGATGAGGAAACACGTACCGCCACGTTTTTCCAACGTGTAAACGACCGGCCGCTGTATTACAATAGAAAAGGGAAAGTCAAAGTCTATTGGAATGCAAGCGATGAAGTGTTCATGTATGAACAGGCGATGTTTGAAAAGATCGAGAAGCTGGAGCCGCAGAATCAGAGGAAGATTGTGCCCGCCCTTCAGATCCTGCAGGTATTGTACAGCCAGCAGCTCCTGAAGGCGGATGACCATATCAACTCGATGAAGCTCGGCTATGCAAATGCACCTCAATTGCAGCTGACCCAGACACAGGTGTTCACGCCGACCTGGGAAGTGCATATAGAGACGGGCGAAGGTGAGGAAGAGCTCTATTTCGTCGATGCAATCGGGGGTACGGTAATGGAAATAGCACCAGCCCTGCAAGCGGCTGTGGAAGAATAAAGGAGTTTGAAAAATGCGATTTAGTGTGTTGGCAAGCGGGAGTACCGGCAATGCCATTTATGTTGAAAATGATGAGCATGCCTTCCTCGTCGATGTCGGCCTCAGCGGCAAGAAGATGGAGGAGCTCTTTGCAAAAATCGACCGTGATATGAAGAAGCTCACAGGTCTCCTGGTGACACATGAACATAGTGACCATATCAAGGGACTTGGCGTCGTGGCGCGGAAGTATAATGTACCGGTGTATGCGAATGCGAAGACATGGGAGGCGATGGATGGGCTTGTAGGGAACATCCCGACCGACCTGCGCTTCCAGTTCGATATGGAGACGACGAAGTCATTCGGCTCCATGTCCATCGAATCGTTTGCGGTCTCCCACGATGCGGCGGATCCGATGTTCTACGTTTTCCATGAAAACGACCGCAAGCTGGCACTCATCACCGATACAGGCTATGTCAGCGACAGGATGAAGGGACATATCCGCGGGGCGGATGCCTTCGTCTTTGAAAGCAACCATGATGTCGGCATGCTGCAGATGGGGCGCTATCCGTGGAGCATCAAACGCCGCATCTTGTCGGATGTGGGGCATGTATCCAATGAGGATGCCGCCGTCGCAATGAGCGAAGTGGTGTTTGAAAAGCCTACGCAAATCTACCTTTCGCATTTGAGTAAGGATAATAACATGAAGGACCTGGCGCGCATGAGCGTGTCGCAGACGTTGCAGTCATGCGGCATCCTTGCTGGAGAGTTCCTGCATCTGCACGATACCGATGCACAGGAGCCGACGATGCTGGTGAAGGTCTAGTGGAATGCCCCGCGCAATGCGGGGCATTTTTTTTTAAGGGAGTTTAAATGAATTTTCATGTAATTTTAATGTTTCGCATGTATTGTAAGGGTACAGACTACTATAAAGAAGGGAGACGAAAAAATGGAGGATCAACGAAACAACCAAAATGAATCTGAGCTGACACCTCTGCAGGAACGCCTGAAGCGGGAAGAAGAGGAACGAAATAGACGCATGTCCCAGAAGAAAAAGGAGGGCAAGGCCGGCTATTTCGTTACGGGGCTATCGGGTGTCATAGTCGGAGCGCTGCTGATGTGGCTGCTGGCACCATCCTTGGTAGGCCAGCTGCCGGGTTCCTCTACGGGGAAAACCGAGCAGTCGGGCTCGACGGCTGGGGTGGAGCAGACGGCAACCGTCGTCACAACGGATGTGACCACGGCGGTTGAAAAAGTATCGGAGGCGGTGGTCGGCATCTCCAACTACCAGGTCATCCAGAATTCGTTGGGCGGCTTCTGGTTCGGCCAGGGCGGCGGCGGAATGCAGCAGAACCAACAGCAAGAAGGCGAGCTGCAGGAGGCCGGCACAGGATCTGGTGTTATCTATAAAATTGAAAACGGCGAAGCCTATATCGTGACGAACAACCACGTAATTGAAGAAGCGGAAAAGCTGGAAATTACATTGGCGGACGGCTCCAAGAAGGAAGCAACCTTGATTGGAAGCGATATATGGACGGATCTTGCCGTCATTAAAGTGAATGCAGACGGAATCGAAACCGTGGCCGACTTCGGGGACTCCGAGGTATTGAAGCAGGGTGAGACGGCCATTGCAATCGGTAACCCACTCGGGCTGGACTTCTATGGCTCCGTGACAGTCGGCGTCATTTCCGGAACAGACCGTGCCGTCCCAGTTGATTTGAACGGTGATGGAACAGAGGACTGGCAATCGGAAGTGCTGCAGACGGATGCGGCCATCAATGGGGGGAACTCCGGTGGTGCTTTGGTGAACCTGAATGGCGATTTAATCGGCATCAACTCAATGAAAATCGCGTCTGAGCAGGTCGAAGGGTTGGGATTCGCCATTCCAATCAATACAGTGATTCCGATCATCAAGCAGCTAGAAGAAAACGGTGAGGTAGTACGTCCGGCAATGGGCATCTCCCTGTTGGATCTGACAGATATCCCGGCATTCTATCAGGCACAGACGCTGGCGCTTCCTGAAGGCATCACGACAGGTGTAGTGGTGGCGGAAGTGACGGAGGGCTCATCCGCAGCAGAAGCGGGCATGAAGCAGTACGATGTCATCTATGAAATGGACGGCGAAAAAATCGAGAACGTCATCGACCTGCGCCAGCATCTATACACGAAGACAGCAGTCGGTGATACACTGAACGTGAAAGTATACCGCGCAGGAAAACCGGTCGAGCTGAACCTTGTATTGAAGGAAAGTACAAATTAGACTGTGGATAACTGAATAACCTTTTTCACAACAAGTAGGGAAAGAAGAGCTTTTCTTTCCTACTTGTTTTTTGTTTGCTACAATGGTTGTGGATAACATTCATTAGATTGTGAATAAGTTTGTGGAAATTTCAGAATAGTGGAGGAGTGGAAAAAATGAAGGTGTATAGCTGTGAAAACCATATAGAGCACGCTTTGGACATGTTGGTGGCCAAGACGGAGGAGTTCCCGATCATGGAGAACTTATCGGATGAAGAAAAGTTATCCACAAAATGTTCCTACTGTGAACAGCCAGCGACATATATTGTATCAAGTAAATAACTTTACACAATATATAGAATTCTCTTGTTGATATGTGGATAACTTTTGGGGATAACTTGTTTGTAAATGAAATGTAAAGGTGGATAAGCTGTGAATATTACGATTGTCTCAGTCGGGAAGCTGAAGGAAAAGTACCTGAAGATGGGGATCGACGAATATGCAAAGCGCCTCGGCGGCTATGCAAAAATCGACTTTGTCGAAGTGCCGGACGAAAAGGCGCCCGAGCAGCTGTCGGATGCCGAAATGGAAATGGTGAAGAGGAAGGAAGGCGAACGCATCCTCACCAAAATCAACGACGGTACATATGTCATCGCCCTTGCGCTGGACGGCAAGATGAAGACGAGCGAGCAGATGGCCGCCGATCTGGATTCCCTCATGACCTACGGCAAAAGCAAGGTCGCCTTCGTCATCGGCGGCTCCCTCGGCCTGCACGATGACGTACTGAAGCGCGCCGATGAAAAGCTGTGCTTCGGCAAAATGACCCTGCCCCACCAGCTCATGAAGCTGGTGCTGGTCGAGCAGATCTACCGCAGCTTTAGGATTATCAAGGGGGAACCTTACCATAAGTAATAGAAAAAGCATGAGAAAAAGATTCTCATGCCTTTTTATTTTAAAACACATATTTTTATGATTGTTATTTGGTATTTTTATTTATTCTCTACCAGTTACAAGCGGACAACTAGGATCAGCTGCCCATTCGTTCATAGAGCCATCATAGATTGCTACATTTTCTTGCCCAAGCTTGTTTAAAAGTAATGCATTCCACGTAGCAGCAATTCCACCGCCACAATAGGTAATAACTGTTTTTTCTGTGTCTAGAGCGCCGATTTCAGAAAAAACTTCACTTAGCTTTTCATCGTCCCAAAGTAGACGTGTTTCAGGATTTGAGTGGCTTCCAAAAAAGACGTTATAACTTGTAGGGATATGACCCTTACGTGGGTAAGTGTTTGTTTCACCGTAAAAATCCGCTGGAGAAAGGCTATTAATTAATATAACAGAATCATCATCAATCGCTTTACGTACTTGATCTTTATTAACGACTAGCTCAGGGCGGCGTGTAAAGTTGAATGTGCCTTTTGGATAACTTGTCTTATCTGTTGTTGTTGGATAACCGTCAAGTTTCCATTTTACAAGTCCACCATCTAAAATTGCGACATTGTCAAAGCCTTCATATTTTAGCTGCCAGCGAAGACGAGATGCCCAGTAAGAAGCAATTACATCTGCATTAGCAAGTGCACCGCGATCATAGATCACAACGTACGTGTCTTCACAAACACCAAGTTTTTCTATTTCCTCTACAAATTGTTCGCGACTTGGAATTGTCATCGGTAATGCTACGTTACGATATGAGAAATTTTTTAAAATATCTGCAAATACAGCATTAGGAATATGCTCTTCATCAAAGGCATCCTGACCAGACCATAAGCCAGGTGTTTCACCATCCTTGCTTGGAATACTTAAAAATGTCGTGGCATCAAGCAGTCTTAAGTTTGGGTCATCTAAACGCTCATGTAACCAAGCGCTATCTACAACCAATGGAATAGTTGTCATGATACATCTCCTTAACTTTTCTTATTTGTTTACTAGGTATTAATGTATCAAAAAAAAATTGGCAAAACAATGGTTAGAGTTTAAATTTTACAATGGTTTTATAAAAACCTCCACTTAATATAGTGAGGAGTGCCTTATCATAAGTAGGGGCGGTTAAAAAAGACCAACTAGAGCAAATATGTTTTAGTTGGTTTTATACTATAATGAAATAAAAAGAACTATAGGGCGGATGATAGTATGAAAAAATTTTATCGTTGGATAGTTTTAGCCATCATTAGTTTGATAGGGATTATACTAAGTTTTTTTACATCAACGGATTTAATCAGCTCATCTAACCGTAGTTTAAATACAAGTAAAATCGATAAAAACATTAAAACGTTAAGAGAGTTAGAATGGTTTAATACCATATATGAAAGTGAACGACATCACAAAAGCTTTTTTATGAATTTAAAGGTAAGAAAATATTTGCAAAGCAATATTTTAGTATTACGTCTTAAAAATAATAAAAATGAACAGAAAAAATTTAAGCAACTCTTAGAAGATATAGCAAAATTACATGAGGAAAATATAAATTAAAAACCACACTTAGCTACATTACGGAGAACCGTATCATAAGTAAGGGCGGTTTTTAAGAAAGTCATCAAAGCATTGAAAAATGAATGTTTTGATGGCTTTTTTTCACCAAAAATTTTCACATCTCAAAAGTAGAAAAATCCACCTTCACAAAGTAAAATTTCGAAGGTAATACATTGACGATTATATCTACTTTCATTTCACATTACGCAACGAATGATAACATTAATGTTATCCTCCGTTGGTAGATTTCCTATTAAATCAGTGTTTATAATGAAATATGAGAGGATGAAAAGTATGATTAATTTGAATTTATGCTCATTGAGAAAACGTCATAATCTAACGCAGGAGCAATTAGCCCAAGAATTAAATGTTTCACGTCAAGTAATTGCAAAATGGGAAAAAGGTGAATCGACACCGGATTTACACCATAGTATGAACATTGCCAATTTATTTGGAGTAACCTTAGATGCATTAGTAAATCATAACCCAGAAGAAATGGGTGTAGATATTCCACCGAAAGGTCAGCACTTTTTTGGAACGGCAACAGTAGGGGAACGTGGCCAAATTGTCATTCCGAAAAAAGCACGTGAAATTTTTCGAATTAACCCAGGTGATACAGTCGTTATTATAGGGGATGAGGATCGTGGGTTGGCGTTAGCACCTGAAAAAATGATTAAACAATTTTTAAATATGGTGAAGGCTCAGCAAGCAGAGGAGGAATAAATTAATGAGTGCTGCTATTGAACTTCAAGGTTTATCAAAACGCTATAAAGAAAAAGTGGCTGTTTCGCCGATGACACTTACAATTAATCAAGGCGAACTATTCGGACTACTCGGTGTAAATGGTGCTGGTAAAACGACGGTTATCAATATG
>JAZUQF010000241.1:0-4114 GCA_045605545.1 Lysinibacillus sp. | reverse complement strand
TCTTCCGACCGCTTGGCCTCCGACTTATGCCAAATGAACGATAGCGTTCACAAATCATCGCCAAACGCTCTACTGGAACATGGCCTTCGTACGGGCAGCCAAACGCCACGGAAATGGAACCTGAAATAGCGATATTACTTTGTTTGCCCAGTTCAATTAGCGGCTTAAACTTTTGTAGTGCTTCTTCAGTTGTGCAGTTTGCATTGCTTAAGCTATGAGAATCTGATGCCGATAACATGAGCTTTGCTTTGTCTACACCAGACGAAATCGCTCGCTCTAAGCCGCGAGCATTGGGCACTAAGGCGCGCAGCTTTACATCTTTTGAACGTTTAATTTGTTTTAATACATCATCAGCATCTTTCAACTGGGGGATAGCTTTCGGATGGACAAAAGAAGTTACTTCAATTTGCTTGTAACCACAATCAATCAGTTGATTGATGATGTTTACTTTTGTTTCCGTCGGAATCCATTCACTAATACTTTGAAAGCCGTCTCGTGGGCAAACTTCGGTAATGATGACTGATTGTTTATTGGTCAAATGGACCACTCCTTTAAATCACTTTTTTCTCTTTTAATTTCGCAATGCTTTCGTCATCTAAGCCGATGACGTTTTTCAAAATATCTTCAGTATGCTCGCCTAAATCCGGAGCAATTTGACGGATGGATCCCGGTGTTTCAGAGAATTTCGGTACAACACCTGGAATTTTGACTTTGCCTAATCGCGGATGTTCAACCTCTACAATATTTTCTCTCGCCTTGTATTGAGGGTCTTCAAAAATATCCTTGATGCTGTAGATTGGGCTCATCGGTACACCACAATCATCCAGTAGTGTTTGCAGTTCCTCTTTTGTTTTTGTTCTGACCCAATCTGACACGATGCCGTTCACTTCATCGAACCGTGTCAAACGGATCGAGTTTGTCGAGTACCGTTCATCGGTTAGCATATCTTCTCTACCCATCGCTTTTGCTAAGCGCTCAAATGTCTTATCCGAACTAGTCACCAGGATAATCCAGCTATTGTCTTTCGTTAAAAAGTTCCCTGCTGGTGCAGAGTGACCGCTCAATCCAGGCGAACGTTCTTTAATCGTCCCTGTTTGATCATAGTCTGTAATTAAAAATTCCATCATTCTAAACATGGATTCGTATAAGCTGACATCGACAAATTGCCCTGTCCCTTCCTCATGGCAATCTCTGTGATACAGTGCCGTTACCGCCGCAAAAGCAACATAAATCCCCGTGACATAATCCGTTAAAGAAAACGACGGACTGATTGGAGGGCGATCCGGGTAGCCATGCAAATATGTAAATCCACTAAATGCAGTAGCGGGTGTCCCGAAACCTGCCTTATGTGCGTACGGGCCTGTTTGTCCATAGCCGGTTACACGAATCATTATTAAATCTGGATTAACTTCTTTTAACGCCTGATAGCCAACACCCCATTTTTCGAGTGTCCCTGTGCGGAAATTTTCGATAATCATATCTGATTCACTAACAAGTTTTCGTAAAATTTCTTTGCCCTCTTCTTGATGTAAGTCAAGCGTAATTGATTTTTTGTTACGCGCAATCCCCGGCCACCTTAAACCTTCACCATTATAGTAGGGGCCTAAATTACGCAACGGATCGCCGACACCTGGCATTTCGACTTTAATGACTTCTGCACCAAAATCACCAAGCAGTGTCGCACCAAAAGGCGCCGCAATTACTGTTGATAAATCAAGAATACGGATTCCCTCTAAAGGGCTCCTCCATTTACTAGCTTTCATATATAATCACGCCCTTTAATTGATAAATACTCGGCTGACTTCCTTAAAAACAGACATAAAGGCTATATCCTAAAATGTATAAAAGAATATAGCCTTTACAATATTTGAGTGAAAACTTCACTTTATAAAATTAGACAGAGGTAAGTTTTCTCTCTTTGTATAGCCACTCTAAATATGTGTAATCATCCGCTGAGCGATTTAACATAATCGTGTCTCGTAACAGTCTTGTGGTTGGATTCTCCGCATGCTTGATTTCACCCCAAGTACGTGCGCCACTTTGCACTTGTGCTGTTCGTGGAATACGCTCTTGTTGATATTCGTCTAGCGCTTTTGCTAGATTTGAGCCATTCAAGCTGATTTTTTCAGCTAAGCAAACGGCATCTTCAAGCGCTTGGCAAGCTCCTTGTGCAAGATATTGCAGCATCGCATGGGCACTATCCCCCAGCAATGTCACACGATTCGTTGACCATTTTTCTAACGGTTCAATATCATGTAATTTTGACACAAACCCTTCTTGTACGAATTTTAATGATTCTTGAATCGTTGGGCAGCAATCCGCGAACATTTCGCGTAACTCATCTAATGAACCCCAATCTTCTGTGTTTTCGTTGTAGCTCTTGCTTTTGAATACCGCTACTTGGTTAATGACACTTTTGTGACGAACCGGGTATTGTACTAGGTGGATCCCAGGTCCAATCCACGTTAATTTTTCATCCCAATCGATATTGATTGTCATTTGATCCATTGGTACCGTAAAGCGGTATGCTACGTAACGAGACGCAACAAGGTTAGATGGGCTTAGTAAGCGACGGGTAACTGAGCGAATACCATCTGCCCCAACAACTGCTTCTCCGCGCAATACTTCGCCATTTTCACAACGCAACTCCACATATTTATCTAGTTCTTCTATCGATGATAATTTATGGTTGGTCAGGAACGTAACATTGGTTAATTTCTGGCATGCTTTTAGTAATACGCTATGCAAATCCGAACGGTGAATCACAATATATGGATAGCCAAAACTTTTTTCAAATGGTTCACCGAACTGGACAGCTGATAGTTCTTTTCCATCTAATGCGTCCATAAACACATGACGGCGAGGGAATACTGCTAATTTATAAACCTCTTCCAAGACACCCAAAGCATCCAGTGCCCGTAGACCATTCGGCCCTACTTGTAACCCCGCGCCTACTTCACCAAACTCAGGCGCCTGCTCGATTACCGTTACTTTCTTGCCTAATTTAGCAATACCGTAAGCAGCCGCTAGACCGCCTATACCACCACCTACGAGGATAACTTCTTCAACATTCCCCATACCAATCACCTCATCTAGTAATGTATTATTTAATGCTGATTGACTCTTTCAGATGTTCCGGCTCAAATACTGATTGCACTTCTTGATGGCCATCATTTTCCGAATATGCCTCTTCTTTTTCGAAACCGAATACTTCCATGATAGGCAAGTCGTTTGTTGAGAATAATACTGCTTCTTCTGTTTCAGATGTATTCACGTGTTCGTGCCATGTCCATGCTGGCAGTGCAAAAATATCGCCTGCTTGCCAGTCAAAGCGTACCCCATTCATAATTGTATAACCGCTGCCTTTGTAAACATTGTAGACAGCACTATGTGTATGACGATGCGCCTTTCCTTTATATTCAGGGGGTAATTTTTGCATACGCGCGCCGATGCGTCCGTTTGCGTCTTTCCCTGTTGATGGATTAATGTATTCCACCGCATAGCCGTCGAAGGCATCCGGCTTTAATTCACTTTGACCATCCAATGCTTGTTTTGTTAAATCATATTTATAACGTCCTAGCGGTGCTGGTGACGGTTTCCGGTCTGAAATCGGTCGTACCATGCCTCCTGCATAACGCTTTGCGCCATAATCCTCTGGTAATTCTACTGACTGCCGGCTTTCTGGATACATTTCGAAGAACGAGCTTGTTAGTGCTGATGTAAACGGAATATCTAAGCAGTCCATCCAGAATACAGTCTCGTCACCTTCGTTAATGTGATCGTGCCAGCACCACTCTGGTGTAATGACATAGTCCCCTGGTTCGAAGTTGTACTTGACACCGTTTACAACACCTGACGCACCTTCGCCTTGCATAATGAAGCGCAGGGCAGACGTCATATGGCGATGTGGAGGTGCAATTTCACCTGGGTTAAGCGCTTGTACGGCCGCATATAATGTTTGCGTTGCACCGCCCCATCCATGCGGCTCTAAATGTTTCATGCCTGGGTTGATTAAGTATACTGCACGTCGGTCAATTGAACCTACACCTACTTGCAATAACTCTTTAGCCTTTTCTAACATCTCAAGAATTAACTCTTTTTTCCATAAATACGG
>JAZUQF010000240.1:0-2414 GCA_045605545.1 Lysinibacillus sp. | reverse complement strand
AGTGAATTGATGGATACATACAGCGGCTACCTGCTGCAAATCAGCTATATGTATGTGAAGGATTGGACAAAGGCGGAAGACCTCGTGCAGGAAAGCTTCCTCAAGTTTTTCAGGTCGCATGGGCAGTTTTCGTGAAGAGTCTTCGCTCAAGACGTACTTGACCCGGATTACAATCAACACATGCCACGATTATCTGCGTAGCTGGAAAAACAAAAAGCATGTGTTTTCGCAGATGCTCCTTGGTAGAGCCGCGAGTGGAAAAAAGGGGATAGAAGCGCGGCTGATTGCATCGATTGAGCAGACGGAGCTGACAAAGCACGTCATGCAGTTGCCGGTAATATACAGGGAGGCTATATTGCTCTTCTATTATGAGGAATATACGAGCGCGGCGATTGCTGAATTGTTGAGGGTGTCTGAAAACACGGTGAAGACAAGATTGAGAAGGGCGCGGAACATGCTGAAGGAGCGGCTAGACGAGTCGGATTGGGAGGTGCTGTCGTATGAATAGATTCAAGCATGAGCAACGGAACATTTTCGGAGAGCTGCGGATGTCCGATGACAGAAAGAAGGAGGTACTGCAGGCTGTCCCGGTGAAAAAGCGTAGCTGGCTACCCATTGGAGCGGTTGCGGCGATTGCGGCAATCTGTCTGTTTTTTATCGTGAACGGCATCCAAACGGATGAAGGATATTCACAGGCCGGCGCCATAGCAGCATATGAAACATTTTTAAAAGAGAAACAGAATAACATGCAAGTTGATATCCGGCATGTCGAACTGCCGTTTGAGGGGGAAAATGATGCGGTCATCGTCGGCATCTATGAACAGGAGGATGGTGAGGTATATTATTTTCAGCACATGACCTATGAAGACGCCGGATGGACATTCGGCCTGTCCGGTGCTGCAGGCTTTCGTCCGAACAATGATGATGAGGAAAATTTACCCCTCTTCTATTCCGATTATCAGGCCGTGAATGGGGGCATCATCTTTGCCGGCATGGTTCCGGATGGTGTAGACGCCATCTTTGTAGGGGAAAAGGAAGTGCAGACGCTTACCATTGATGGGGACGAAATATGGATTGCCTCGGTGCCTTCGCGCGGGACACCAGTTTATACGGTAAAGGACGGTGAGAAGAAGAGGACTGCACAATTTACGGAATACAGCTTCACGACCGAGCCGACCGTCGTTTATGAGCTTGTCGGCGACGACTATGCCCTTTCATACGATCAGGATACGATGCACGTTTATGGCGAGGAATACACCGAGTTCGACATCGCGGTGGACCCGGACTACTATGATGAAAATCCAATCACTTATCCTGATGTGGTGCTGGTGGAAGGGGAGGACGGTCCGGAAGTCGTCCGCGTCCTGGCGACAAATGCGATGAGCAGTATGGGGGTCTCCATCAAAAAAGAGGAAGGCTCGATTTTGATCAATGAACTCGGTATTCTTGAGCCGTATGGATGGGCAAGGGCAAAAGGGCATCCGGATTACAGGACGAGCGAGATGGCCGATTATGGCCAAATGGAGGAGGATGAGGTGTTCGTCCATCCGGATAACTGGCTGAGCGATGGTGTACAAGGATATATCAAAAAAGACCAGGTCATCGGAAAGGTTCTCGGGTATTCCATTACAGGTATGAAGGCAACCTGGACATCCACAGAATCGGAATTATATGAAGATGTGAAGCGGCAAGGGGCCATTGCTGCAGCAGACGCCACACCGCTAGAGGTGGCAAGAGTGCAATTATATGCGCTGCTCTACGAGGACTACAAAACGGCCCATGCCTTGACGGACGGCATCACCTACGAACAGATGTTGAATTATTTTAAGGAAATCAAGCATAACAATCTGGAGCATTTAATCGGTTACTATGCTTATATGCTGGAAAAAGCAACGTTTAACGAAAGCGGAGAGAAGCTGATTGTAGAAAGCGTGCAAAATGGAGAAGAAGCATTTGAATGGCAAATGGTCCAAGACGGCGGCTGGAAGGTAAAGTTCACATCGACGGTTTATTAATAACTAGGGGGAGTGTCTCAAGAAGGCACTCCCCCTAGTTATTGGGGGCCAGAGTGCGGGCCTCCCCCCTGTATGCTGATGTCAGGTTGCTGCAGTAGTTCCCGCTCGTCCCGCCGTCACCCGAAAACGTCCATGCTGACGGTAAGGGACGGGGGAATGTTTCTTGATGTATTTCGTCATGAGTTCGGGGATGATGTGCGTTGTTTCTGGCACTACCTGTTTGCCGCGGAACATGGGGAAGGCGGCGCCCGTTGCCCGGTAGCTGTTCATCGCGACATGGAACGTCATGTCACTAGTAATGGGTCGCCCTTTGTACCTCATGTTTTTCACCCGGCTTCCAACAGGCTCGTTTATAATAAGTCGGATCGTAGCCATGTCGTTCTGTGAGCCAAGGAGTTG
>JAZUQF010000239.1:0-6594 GCA_045605545.1 Lysinibacillus sp. | reverse complement strand
TTCACAGCATGGGCCGGACTGAGGTAAGTGCGCATTGTCATTGGATTCTCCAGCCATTCTCCATGGAAAGCAGACGAAGGCTTTTTTGTCTTTGTTTCATTTTTATAGTCCTTCTGGTGCCAGATGGCGAAAATCATATACAACTTAATGTAAGATAAGTGTCAAATAGGTATTTTTGCTCATCGTGACGCTTATAATTAGTTAAGTTGTATGTCAAAATCGACGGATGGCGATTTTGGTGGTTTGAACAGGGCCTGCATTGTTTTTTTGAGAAAGGAAAGACATGGCCTTCACAAATTCCGATACGCTTATAAGTGGAAGGCAAAATGCTAGAGGGAAAGGGATTTCCTGAATGTAATAATGGCTAGATTGAAGGTTTTTTTGCCAGGCAATCCGACGGTTCAGTTATTCTCCTATAGTATTCCAGGGAGCGTATCATCACTATGTCCCTCAGATTTATTGCTTATATTACGGGTATATATTAGGCTTATGTGTGAAAAATCTACAGAAATATCGAGGAGTGATGATGAAATATGGGCTGCCTTGCAAAACGGCAACACATGGTTCGGAAAAGCTTTCGTCCAGGCATTACTTGCAAGTAATGCTTTTTTTCGTGGAATGGTATAATAGGAGGAACATACATAGGCAAAGTGGCATGTTTGGAGGTGCACGATGGAAAATAAGGCAAGAGTCATCCTGCATATTGATATGAACAGTTTCTATGCGTCTGTTGAACAGGTGCACGACCCGTCGCTGAAGGGAAAACCCATTGCCATAGCGGGTGATCCAAAGGAGCGGAGGGGCATCATCGTGACGTGCAGCTATGAGGCGAGGGCGTATGGCGTTTATACGACCATGCTTATTGCGGAGGCGAAGAAGCTCTGTCCGGAGCTGATTGTCATCCCTCCGAACTTTGATCGCTATCGGGCTGCGTCACAAGCGTTTTTTTCCATACTGAAAGAGTACAGTGAGATTCTTGAGCCGGTGTCGATCGATGAGGGATACCTTGATATAACGGAACTGTCGAAGGCCCGGCATGCGCTGGAGATTGTGAAGGAAATTCAGGAACGCATCTATAATGAACTGGCCCTGCCATGCTCAATCGGTGTTGCGCCGAACAAGTTTCTTGCGAAGACGGCGAGCGATATGAAAAAACCGATGGGCATTACCGTGCTGAGGAAGCGTGACGTACCCGAGCTGCTGTGGCCGCGGGAGGTCATCGCCATGCATGGTGTCGGCAAGAAGACAGCAGAAAAGCTGAACAGCATCGGTATTTTTACAATTGAACAGCTGGCAAAGGCGGACAGCTATCTGTTGAAGACGACATTCGGCATCAACGGCGAGCGGATGAAGCAGAAGGCAAACGGCAACGACCAGCGTCCGGTCGACCCCGAGTCCATTTATGATACGAAAAGCGTCGGCAATTCGACGACGCTGCCCTACGATGTGACGGAGCTCAAGGAAATCGAGGACGTCATCTATAATCTGTCGGAAAAGGTCAGCAACCGCTTGAAAGCAAAAGGGCTGGTCGGCACCACAATCAGCATCCAAATCAGGTACAACGACTGGAAGAACCAGACGAACAGCCGCACAATCAATAACGGAACGGATGAAACGGGGAAAATCTTCGACATCGCGAGAGACCTGGTAATGGAGCATTGGAAGGAGAAGCCCGTGCGCCTGCTCGGGGTGACTGCCGGAAATGTCATGGACAGGACGGAACGGACCGAGCAGCTGTCCATATTCAGCTTCGAGGAGCATCTAAAGGACGAGCCGATCGTCAACGTTATGAACCAGTTGGAACGCAAATTCGGCCAAGGCATCATCCAGCGTGGCATAAAGGGTAGACGACCGGGGAAATACCAGGCCAATACAAGCTTCAGCAAGGACTTTCTGGATGATTTCAAATAAAGCAAGCCTTCCGTCGTCTAAAAGGACGGGAGGCTATTTTTGAGCAAGGAATAGACATACGTATCATGGGCGATGCCATTTTGATACATATAGTCCCTTAATACGCCTTCACGCTCAAATCTGAGCTTCGTCAAAAGCTGGTTGGATGCGTCGTTTTCCGTAAAGACAACGGCACCGATGCGGGTAAGCCCGAGCTCATCAAAACCGTAGTGAAGGACACGACTGACAGCTTCAGACGTATATCCCTTGCGCCAGTAATCCGGGTGGATTTCATAGCCGATTTCTGCCCGTCTATGCTTCATGGACAGGGCATTGAATCCGACCGTGCCGACGAGTCCCAGGTCCCCTTTCTGTTCAATTCCCCAACGAATGCCTTTGTTTTCCCGGAAGCTTTGGGAGAAAAAATCAATCAACGCTCCGGCCTGGTCCATATCCGTAAACGCCTCCTGACCATAGTGCTTTACAACATCCTCATTAGAAAAGCAGTTGAATATGTCTACACGATCACTTTGCGTAATTTCTCTTAACAGCAGTCTATCGGTCTGTAGTTTTGGAAACATCCGCCTACCTCCGTTGTTTTTCATTTGTCTGTCAATTAAAAATACCACATTGTGGATATGTAGTGGCGTGGGATTTTTACATTTTTTGTTGATTCTCACGTTACGTTAGATTCTATAATGGACTTACCAAAAGAAAAGAAGGGGATACATCATGTATGCAATCGGTGCATTTTCCAAAAAGACGGGCGTTACAATCCGTACGCTCCGCTATTATGACGAGAAGAATCTGCTGAAGCCTTCCTATGTATCGGAAAGCGGGCGCAGGTATTATAAGGACCGGGATATCATCACGCTACAGAAAATCATGACGTTGAAGTTCCTCGGCTATTCGCTCGAGGACATCGAAGCCTTCATCAATGAAAATGATTGGAATCTCCACGACTCCCTCGTCTATCAGCAGGAGCAGCTGGAGAGGAAGAAGGAGCAGATTGAGCAATCCATCCGCACGCTGGACCATGCAATCAAGCTGTCTGAGGGTGGGGAGGCGATTGAGTCGGACGTCTTCATCGCGCTCATTCAGAACATGCGCATGGAGAATGAGCAGAAGAGCTGGCTGCGTACTATTCTGCCTGAGGATATTATCGAGGAGCTGTATGATTTCAGTCCGGATGAGATGGCGGAGGCCAATCGGAAGTTCCTCAAGGTTACAAGGCGGCTGAAACAGGCCTATAAAAACAATGCCGACGATGCCGAGGTGGAAGGAATTTTGAGGGACTTCATCGATATTGTGCCGCCCGGGCTGATGGAGAAGCTTGCAGAGGTGACGAAGGGAACGGACATCGAGCTCGATGCCATTCTTTTTCCTTCCCCCTTCACAGTGGAGGAGGACGCCTGGCTCGACGCAGTCATCGGAAGGCTGGGGTTGATGCCGACAAGACTGGAGAGGAGTTTGGAAAATGAAGAAGCCTAAGTTTGAACCGGGGAAATTATTCCGCCTGATTAAGGAAGCGCATCCTCCAAAGGGAAGGATAGCATTTGCCTTTTCCATCGGCATTCTAGAGACCGCAGCCGGTCTGCTTGTGCCCCTACTGACGATGCAAATGATCAACAGCTTTTCGGATGGGGGCCTCTCATACGGCCTTATATTGATTGCCGGGGTGGCTCTCCTTGGGCAGGCTATATTGTCGGGGGTTGCGTTTTACCTCATGACATCCATCGGGGAAGAAATTGTCGCTTCGATCCGCAGCCGAATTTGGTCGCATGTTCTGAAGCTTCGAATGCCATATTTTGATGAGCATGAATCCGGTGAGACGATGAGCCGCATCACACAGGATACGAATGTCGTGAAGGAGCTGATCACCCAGCATCTTATTACCTTTGTGACAGGCCTGTTGTCCATTATCGGCTCGGTCGTCATCCTGTTCGTCATCGACTGGAAGATGACGTTGCTCATGCTGATTGCCGTCCCATTGACGGTGCTGACGATGCTGCCATTAGGAAGTAAAATGCACGCGGTGGCACTAGCGAACCAGGATGAGCTGGCCCGCTTTACAGGCAGCATGGGGCGTGTGCTTGGCAACATCCGTATGGTGAAGGCATACCAGGCTGAGAAGATAGAGATGGAAAAAGGGGAAGGCCAGATTCGGCAGCTGTACCGCTACGGGCTGAAGGAAGCGAAAATCATGGCGATTCTTTCACCGATTATGACCTTCGTCATGATGATTGTACTGATTTTGCTGTTCGGCTATGGCGGTGCCCAGGTGGCGACAGGCGGTATTTCTGCCGGTGCACTTGTTGCCATCATGATTTACCTTATCCAGATTATCGTGCCATTCACGCAGATGGCGACGTTCTTCACAGCCTTTCAGAAGGCGCTCGGTGCGACGGAGCGTCTTCATGAGCTGCTCGCTTTGCCGATTGAAGAAAGCGGGCAACAGCCACTTGCTTCTACCGAGGAGGATATTGTATTTGAAGGTGTCCGTTTTCAGTACGGGGAAAAGCCTGTTCTACAGGATTTATCTGTATTGCTGCCGCAGGGGAGAACGACGGCACTGGTCGGAGCAAGCGGTGGCGGCAAGACGACGCTGTTTTCCGTACTGGAACGTTTTTACGATATAACAGAAGGAACCGTTCGTTTCGGCAGGCAGTCGATTGATGAAATTGAGCTGGCGCAATGGCGCTCCCTGTTTGGCTACGTATCCCAGGAGAGCCCGATTATGAACGGAACGGTCAAAGAGAATGTGATGTACGGGACGGAGCATTGTACAGATGAGGAAGTGATCGAGGCGCTGAAGCAGGCAAATGCATGGTCGTTCGTCGAGCGCTTCCAGCATGGTCTTGATGAGCAGGTGGGAGAGGGCGGCATGAAGCTGTCAGGCGGACAAAGACAGCGGCTTGCCATTGCGAGGGCCATCCTGCGAAACCCGAAAATCCTCCTGCTCGATGAAGCGACATCCAATCTTGACAATGAATCCGAGCATGCCGTACAGGAGGCGCTGACAAGGCTGATGAAGAACCGTACGACCATCTTGATTGCCCACCGCCTGTCGACGATCAAGCATGCCGACCAAATTCTCGTATTGGAGAACGGACGGGTGACAGGGGTAGGTACGCATGAGGAATTGATGGCTAACCATGCATACTACCAAAAGCTGCAACAACTCTCGGCCGGGAGTCACGGGGGCGATGGCTCGCTCATGTAGCCTCAATAGAAAGGGATATATGGGATGGTGACACTTTAAAGTAACAGGTTCGGATATTGGGGAGAAAACAATCAATAACAACGTAATTAGAGACACAATTCGCATAGGGATTTGTGTCTCTTTTGATGATATATCAACATTTATCATGAATTATCTGCAATTTAACATATCTTTTAATATCCCTTTTAGTAGGCTTTCATAAATCTATGTGGTCTTTCTAATTTTAGTGTTAAAACTGCTCCAAATTGGTGTGCAACAAATCAATCGTATAACGTGGAATTAGGAAAATGGAAAATTTATGTTAAAATCTTAATATGGTATTATAAGATTTTCATTAAACGGAAGGGACAACAGTGTTTAATAAAAATGGGGGGATTTATATCACTAAAAAATATAATTGGATAATAGGAGGATTCGTTATTTCCATAGTAGTTGTTATCTCAATAATAACTTGGTTTTATCCATATTCCCCTTTAAGTGTGAATCAAAGTTATGCTTACCAACCAAAAAAGGTTTCATTTAATGGTAAAAGCTATCATGAAATCCTAAGTGATTTCAAAGAAAGTTATGAAGAAGATTTAAATGCTGATTTAATAAATAATCATCCAAATCTAACAATAAATCGAACACAATTTATACTCCCTAATTTTGAACAAGATTGGCTAATTAGCAACAAGTCAGTTTCCATTAACGATGAGAAATTAGAGACGGTGCTTTTTGAGGTAATACAAGTTAGAGAAGATTTGCTAAGTCTTGTTGGCCAGGCTGAATATACAAGAGAACAAAGAGTATATTTGATTGACCTTATCAGAAATATATTATCTTTGGAAGACAGTATTATAGCATTGAAAAACGAAAATTACCTTACGAGAAGCGAACTTAATCGTCAAATAGATAATCTTTATAATGAGTTTACAAGTAACTTTAGATCATTTGTTGCATTTTACAACGGAATTATAACTGAATAGTTTTATCAAGTTAACTGAAGAGTTCAGTCGAATAAGCAAGGTAGATAACGTCAATAACGCTCAGATTAAACTACTGAGCGTTTTTGCTTGCCATTTACATTGCTAAATCACTGTTGAAATGCATGTTAATTAGACTGTTATTTATAACTATTATGGGACTTTTACCTATAAACCGAACCCGTTAACTATAAAGTGCCACCTTCTTTTTCATTCAAGCTCAAAAACAAGCTCTTCCTGCTGGGTATCCTCGAACCATTTCATTCCTTTAGCTACCATCCCGATTTTGGATAGAACCTTTCCTGAGCCGGGGTTATTTGGATCGACTGCCGCTTTGACTTTCTTTATATCGGCTTTGCGCTCTTTCAAATCCTTTATACAAGCAGCGGCAGCTTCTGTTGCATACCCCTTTCCCCAGAAATTCGGATTGAAATGATAGAGTAGTTCCACCTCATTTTCATGAACAGTTGGATTGAATCCGCACACGCCGATAATATGTGCACTTTCTTTCAATAA
>JAZUQF010000238.1:0-1542 GCA_045605545.1 Lysinibacillus sp. | reverse complement strand
CCTGTGCCAAACTATGCAGCAGCGTTGAACGGCGACATCAAAGGACTTAAAATTGCCGTACCGAAGGAATTCCTAGGTGAGGGTGTCCAAGAGGTAGTACGTCAATCAGTTCTTGCAGCCCTTGAAGTATTAAAAGGGTTGCGAGCTACGGTAGAAGAAGTGTCCCTGCCTCATTCAAAATACGCACTTGCTCCTTATTACATCCTTTCATCTTCAGAAGCGTCTTCAAACCTTTCCCGCTTCGACGGCATCCGCTACGGCTTCCGTGCAGAAGGCGTGAAAAACCTGATGGAGCTTTACAAGGAAACACGTGCGCAAGGCTTTGGTGATGAAGTAAAACGCCGTATCATGCTTGGTACTTACTCATTAAGTGCAGGTACATACGATGCCTACTATAAAAAAGCGCAGCAGGCCCGTACACTGATCAAACAAGACTACGATAAAATCTTCGAAGAATATGATGTCATCGTCGGACCGACTGCACCGACTGCAGCCTTTGAAATCGGGAAAAACATCGATGATCCGATGACGATGTATGCAAACGATATTTTGACGATTCCAATCAACCTAGCAGGTGTTCCGGCCATCTCCATCCCTTGTGGATTCGACGGCGATCTGCCACTTGGACTGCAAATTATCGGTAAACACTTCGACGAGGAAACAATCTACCGTACTGCCTATGCATATGAACAGGCGACGGATTTCCATACAAAAACTCCTCAGATTTGGGAGGGTAAATAATTATGAACTTTGAAACGGTTATCGGTCTAGAGGTCCACGTAGAGCTGAAAACAAACTCTAAAATTTTCTCAAGCTCACCTAACCATTTCGGTGCAGAGCCAAACACGAACACGTCTGTCATCGATTTAGGGTATCCGGGGGTTCTACCGGTTCTTAATAAAAACGTCGTTGATTTCGCGATGAAGGCAGCACTTGCCCTGAACATGGAAATCGAACAGGAAACGAAATTCGACCGTAAAAACTACTTCTATCCGGACAACCCGAAAGCTTACCAAATTTCGCAATTCGATAAGCCAATCGGTAAAAATGGCTGGATTGAAATTGAAGTGGATGGCTATACAAAACGCATCGGCATCACACGCCTTCATATGGAAGAGGATGCTGGTAAATTAACACATGGCGACGGCTACTCATTAGTAGACTTCAACCGCCAAGGGACACCGCTTGTAGAAATCGTATCGGAGCCGGATATCCGTACACCGAACGAAGCGTATGCCTACCTTGAAAAATTAAAATCAATCATCCAATATACAGGCGTTTCCGATTGTAAAATGGAGGAAGGCTCCCTTCGCTGTGATGCGAACATCTCCATCCGTCCATACGGTCAGGACGAGTTCGGTACAAAAACAGAGCTGAAAAACCTTAACTCCTTCAACTTCGTTCGTAGAGGGCTTGAGCATGAGGAAGTGCGCCAGGCGGAAGTATTGCGTGCAGGCGGCGTCATCGAGCAGGAAACTCGCCGCTTCGACGAGAAGACGGGCAAGACGATTCTGATGCGTGTAAAAGAAGGCACAGACGACT
>JAZUQF010000237.1:0-2183 GCA_045605545.1 Lysinibacillus sp. | reverse complement strand
TTTAGGTCACGAAGGCATTGGTAAAGTTATTGAAGTAGCAGAAGGTGTCACATCCTTAAAAGTAGGTGACCGTGTTTCAATTGCCTGGATGTTCGAAAGCTGCGGTCACTGCGAATATTGTACATCAGGTCGCGAAACATTATGTCGTGATGTAAAAAATGCAGGTTACTCCGTTGACGGCGCGATGGCTGAGCAAGTAATCGTTACTGCTGACTACGCTGTAAAAGTACCAGATGATTTATGCCCAGCAGCCGCTTCTTCTGTAACATGTGCCGGTGTTACTACATACAAAGCAGTAAAAGAATCACATATTCGTCCAGGTCAATGGATCGGCATTTTCGGCGTGGGCGGTCTAGGTAACTTGGCCGTACAGTACGCAAAACATGTATTTGGTGCAAAAGTAGTTGCATTTGATATCTGTGAAGACAAATTAGCGTTTGCAAAAGAAGTTGGCGCTGACGTCGTCATCAACTCACTGAAGGAAGATCCAGTCGCAAAAGTAAAAGAAATTACAGGCGGTAAAGGGCTAGATGCAACAGTCATCACATCTGTTGCGAAAATTCCATTCAACCAGGCGATTGATGTTGTAAAAGCTGGAGCGCGCGTTGTAGCTGTAGGTCTACCAGTTGAAAAAATGGACCTGGATATCCCGCGTCTCGTATTGGACGGCATTCAAGTAATCGGTTCTCTAGTAGGTACGCGTCAAGACCTAGCTGAAGCATTCCAGTTTGCAGCTGAAGGAAAAGTAGTTCCTAAAGTAACATTACGCAAAATCGAAGAAATCAACGAAATCTTCGAAGAAATGGAACAAGGCAAAATTACTGGCCGGATGGTTATCGACTTTACGAAATAATTAATCCTCATTACTGGACAATTGTAGATAGAACGCGTCCTGTTTGTTAGCCAAGCTGACGAATAGGGCGCTTTTTACTGATGTACAAGACGACTTGTGGAACTATGATATCTAACGCAGAATTGATGAAGCAGAAGTTCTATTTGAGAAAGTCATCGTGGATCAATATATGGATTGTAGAAGATTTAATGCTAGATTACAATTCCTTGAAGAATGCTTCAGAAGGCGGTTATGAAGGACTGCATTGAAAGTTTGTAGTCAAGCTGCTTGATTGGGCGAATGTACCGTTTATGAATTCTTTATTTGCTACATGGGCACCGAAGGGAATATTGTCACTTCTATCGCTGAATTTTTTTAGTTTACATAATATAAATTATAGGAAGTTAAATCTGTCTCAAAAGTATACTTTAAATAGTGAGACAGAAACGAGATTTTTAATGGTTTTGAGACGTATTTCATTAAACATCTCATTTATTATGTTGCTGCATATGTTTCTATCCAGGTTTCTAATATACTTCAATTCATTATTTATTCAGTTTTTCATCCAGCTTTCTTAAAAATTCAATTGTGGATTTCAGAAAGCTTTCCTTGCCTGTTTCCCAGTATTCATGGCCGGCTCCTTCAATCTCCGTTACCTCAATCTGCTGCAAAGTCTCTGTAGATCAGCATCTTTCAACATCACGTCCTCCAACGCGCCTCTGATGAATAATACTGGTATTTTGATAGCTGCCAGCTCCTCATACAAATCGATTTGCTGCGACTCCTTCTGGATGCCTCTAACCATATGCTCTTTCCCAGCCATATACGGCCGCTCCAGCATCCATTTCGCCCACGATTCGGGTATTGCCGGGTACTTCGCCGGATAATCACCGATAATCAGTCCCTTGGCGCCTGGATGGCTTGCAGCAAACCGAATGGCATACGGCACCCCCAATGAATGCGCCATCAGGCAATATTTCGCCAATCCGCTCGCTTTGACAGCCGCCCCAGTGAATAACCGCTTTGCGGATCCTCGCTTTCCCACGTCCACGAAGACTGACAGCCATCCGTTTCCGCGGATAAAATCCATTCAGCATGTCTAATGCCTGTTCAGCGGCATCCAACGCACCAGGTATGTACAATAATGGCATCAACCGCTCATCATGAGTACGACTTTCGAGGTAATTGATTCTTATATTTTCGTTATAAGCCCATTGATCAATCCATTCCATCGAATAACCTCCTTTGAATAGCCAACACTTGCAATGCCGATGAGCAACACATTCATTTATAGAGGAATGATAGCGTAATTCCCCACTTTTTCTTTATGCCGAAGTCGGAGGCCAAGCGG
>JAZUQF010000236.1:0-1854 GCA_045605545.1 Lysinibacillus sp. | reverse complement strand
GGATGTTTCCTTCTGTGTCCATGGCGGAACGGCGCTGGCTACAGGGCGTGGAGAGAAAATTAAGGAATTACCTGCCCCACCTGCTTGCTGGGTTGTATTGGCGAAGCCGAAAATCGGTGTGTCTACTGCGGATGTATATGGAGGCCTGAAACTAGAAGGTATTGAGCATCCGAATACAAAGCAAATGATTGAGGCCATCCAAAAGCAGGACTACGAACTAGTCTGCCGGTCGGTGGGGAACGTATTGGAAACTGTGACATTTACTCTTCATCCGGAAGTGGTGACAATTAAGGAGCAAATGCAGCGCTTTGGCGCGGATGCAGTTCTGATGAGCGGCAGCGGTCCTACAGTCTTTGGCCTCGTCGATTCTGAAACACGTGCTGCCCGTATCTACAATGGTTTGCGCGGATTCTGTGAAGAGGTATATGTCGTACGTATGTTAGGTGAACGGACTTTGCTTGCTTAAATGCGTATATTTATGGTAATTTACCTATTAAAAGTTCGTGTTTAAAATGATTTAATTATGATATGGGAGAGGATCAAATGAAATGGAAGCGCAGTGAACGCCTTGTTGATATGACTTACTATCTGCTGGAGCATCCACATCAGCTGATCCCGCTAACTTATTTTTCTACTCTATATCAATCTGCAAAATCATCTATTAGTGAAGATTTGTCGATTGTGAAGGAAACGTTCGAAGAAAAAGGAATCGGGTTGCTGATGACAGTGCCTGGCGCAGCTGGTGGGGTAAAATATATCCCTAAAACGTCCAGTCAAGACGTAAGGAATATTATTGATGAGCTGATTGTAGAGCTCGGGCAGTCGGATAGACTATTGCCAGGTGGCTACTTATTTATGACGGACCTTCTAGGAAATCCAGATTTGATGAATCGTGTTGGCAAAGTGTTTGCGAGCGCATTTGCGGATAAGCAAATCGATGTTATCATGACGGTAGCAACGAAAGGAATTTCGATTGCCCATGCGATTGCCCGTCATCTGAATGTACCGGTGGTGGTGGTCCGTCGCGATAGCAAGGTGACGGAAGGTTCTACAGTAAGCATCAATTATGTATCGGGTTCTTCTCGCCGTATCCAGACGATGGTATTATCGAAGCGCAGCATGAAGAGTGGACAGCGTGTGCTGATCACAGATGATTTCATGAAAGTGGGCGGCACGATGAACGGTATGAAAAGCCTATTGGAAGAGTTCGATTGTGAACTCGCGGGGATTGCCGTGCTGGTGGAAGCGGAGCATGCAGATGAAACGCTTGTCGACGATTACTATTCGTTAGTGAAGCTCCGCGAAGTGAATGAGAAGGATCGGACCATTGCATTGAGTGAAGGGAATTATTTTTTAAAGGAGCGAAAAGTATGAAAACAGTATCCACAAATAACGCCCCGGCAGCAATCGGGCCATACGCACAAGGAATCATTATAAATAATATGTTCTACTCTTCAGGGCAAATTCCGTTGACAGCAGCAGGTGAGCTGGTTGATGGAGACATCAAGGAGCAGACGAATCAAGTATTTGAAAACCTCGAGGCCGTGCTTGAGGCAGCTGGTACTTCACTTAGCCAGGTTGTAAAAACTACTGTATTCATGAAGGACATGAATGACTTTGCGGAGATGAACGAAGTGTATGCAAGCCATTTCGGCGAGCATAAGCCGGCACGCTCGGCGGTAGAAGTAGCACGTCTGCCGAAGGATGTAAAAGTCGAGATTGAAGTAATTGCATTAGTTAAATAGTATTCAAGAAGCGCTGCGTAAAAGTGGCGCTTTTTTTATATTCATCACCATAACCTGGGGAGATTTTTCGTTCTGTTTGGACGCTTTTGGCGGGGGTGCAGCTCCAACT
>JAZUQF010000235.1:0-2991 GCA_045605545.1 Lysinibacillus sp. | reverse complement strand
CTGCTTTCGGAACAAATTTCAACAGTGGTAAAATGGTTAGTGTATGTCATATTGGTTAAAAAATCACACGTTAGTATTATTACGAAATAATGTTACAGTAAACGTACAAGTCTGAATATTGTTTGAAATCCGAATAGATTTATTTCATAATGTCGTTGTTATCGGTTGATACATAATGTCATTTTTATCGTTTCACAACTGGTAATGTGTTGGATTTAGTTAACCATTTATATCCAGGAGGGAATTTTCTATGGGTTACCAAAAAAAATCGTATAAGAAATTTGTTGCTACAGCGGCAACTGCCACTTTAGTAGCGACGGCACTTGTGCCGGCTGCAGCTGCTGCGGGCTTCTCCGATGTAGCTGAAAACAATGAATTCAAGCCATTTATCGATGCTTTATCGGAACAAGGTATTATCAAAGGCTACACTTCCGACAATACGTTCCACCCTTATCAGAAAATCACTCGCGGCCAAGTGACGATCATGCTAGGACGCTGGTTAGAAAAGAACGGTGAAACAGTGCCTGCTGACTGGGCTACCAACCCTCGCTTCAGCGATGTTTCAACTTCCAACGAAGAGTTGGCGAAATATGCTGCATTAGTGAAAGATGCAGGTGTCTTCGAGGGTGTAAACGGCGAATTGCTGCCTTACCAAAACATTACACGTGAACACATCGCAGCTGTATTGGACCGCGCTTCTCAACAAGTGAATGGCTTCACTTTAGTGGAATCAGCTGAAAAAGTGGCTGATAAAGAAGTTGTGGACATGGACGCAGCGAACGCTGACTACCGTGATGAAATCCAAGCCCTAGTGGATCTTGAAATCTCAACAGTTTCAAACTTCCGTCCAAAGGAAGACCTTACGCGTGCGCAATTCGCGAAATTCCTTTACAAAACAATGAATGTCACTGAACAAGAGGCAGCTGCTCCGACTGTAGACGAGCTACTGGCTCAATTGAAGGACATCGAAAACACATTGCCAGCGGTAGAGGCAATCACTGCTGAAAATGTTGATGCAATGAAGGAAATCGCTGATAAAGCGGCAGCTGACATCGATGCAATCAAAACGTTAATCGAAGAAGGCGACTACTCTGAAGAAGAGGTTGCGGCACTTGACAAGATGATCCGCGACGTTGCACACAAACTTGACGGCGTATTGCTAAAAATCGAAGAAGTAAAAGCTGAGACTCCAGCTACGCCAACTGTAGACGAGCTATTGTCTCAATTGAAGGACATTGAAAACAAAATGTCAGCAATCGAAGACATCACGGCTGACAACGCTGCAGATGTGAAAGCATTGGCTGAACAAGCGGAAGCTGAGTTGGCAAAGGTTAAAGAAAAAGTGGTGTCAGGTGAGTTTACAGAAGAAGAGAAGGCGAAACTTCACAAGGCACTTGATGATGTAGCGAACAAAATCAATGGCGTTTTGGAAAAAGTAGAGGAATTCGATCAGCCAACACCCCCAACTACTCCGAGTGTGGACGATCTACTGAAAGAATTGGAGTCTATTCTAGGTGACTTACCAAAAGCGGATGACATCAAGCCTGAGGATGCGGAAGCTGCAAAAGAAAAAGCTGAGCAAGCTGCAAAAGAACTTGACGCTATCGAAGATGCATTGAAAAATGGCGACTACTCTGATGCAGAGCGTGCAGAGCTTGAAACAAAAATTAAAAATGCAAAAGAGGCAATCGCAGAAGTTGAGGCGAAAGCTGAACAAGTAATTGAAGAAGCTGCAAAACCACCAGTAATCACGAAGGTTACGAATGAAGGAAACAATAAAATTGTTCTAGTATTCGATAGAGAGCTGGATCATGAAAGTGCCAGCAAACAATCCAACTACCATATTAGTGATGGTGTAAATGTTGAATCTGCCGTACTATCAACAGTCGATGGTGTTGGCGTTGTAACATTAACACTAAATGGGGTCAAAGAAACTGGTAACTATGACCTCACAGTTAATGGTGTCAAATCTCAAGCTGGTGTAGTGATGCACCTACGTACAATTCAAGTGAGTTTAACTGACAATTTACAACCGGAAGTTGTTTCTGCGGAGTATTTAGGACTTGGTGCAATTAAAATTACTTTCTCGGAAAATGTAGAAGTAGCTGGTTTTGCTGATGAAGATGACTTTGCTGTAGAAGTAGGTTCATATACTCATTCGCATTATAAAGTGTATGATTATCATGTTAATAAGAAGGAAGTATATATCCACCTATTGCCGCAAATCAACCAAGATGGACCGCAGACTGAAATTGAATTCAATGAACTTTTCAAAGGAATGTTAGATGGAAATGTCAAGCTTATCACATCCGTAAGCGAGAAGTCACCGCTTAAAGATGAGGAAGGCAACAAAATCCAAGCTGGTACTGTTGAATTATTCAGCAAAATACATCACTAATTTAAACTAGAAAACCGTCCGCTGGAGAGAAATCTTCTGCAGGTTCTTCTACCGTAGCAAAAAAACTTTACATCATTAGTTAGAAAGAAGGTCCTATAAGAGAATGAGCTCTTATAGGCCTTCTTTTTTTGCTGTGAAGATACGCAATGTATCTTTAGGAACACATACCTGAAAATGAGGTGTAGCAAAATACCCAAAAATATACTATAATGGATAGGTTGAACAAATTGCATGGGGGTATTATTTTGAAGAGGATAGTGGCATTGGCCTTGTTTTTCCTTCTGATCGGTGTGCAGCAGGCGGATGCGAATGTGGCGCGCACGACAGGGGAGCGGGTGCCGACGTTTTTCATCACGAAGCAATTGGCTCCGGTCTATGATGAGTCGGGTGAGGTGATTGGAAACGTCTACGGCAAGCAGGATTATTTTTTTGAGTCGAGGTCTAATGATTGCTATTACATAGAGGTTGAAAACTATTTGGGGTGTGTCCCGGCCAATGTGGCGAAGCGGGGGAGCACGATGATGATTCCGGAGATGCTCAACCGCAGGGGGAAGATGATTTATACGACGAAGCGGGCGGAGTTTACGGATACG
>JAZUQF010000234.1:0-1537 GCA_045605545.1 Lysinibacillus sp. | reverse complement strand
GCGATTTCATAGCCGATTCCCCTTGCAGCGCCTGTTATGAATACTACTTTATCCCTCATGCTTTCCACTCCCCTTTTGTGCATCGAGCTTTAAAAATTCTATTAATAGCTGCTCGCGCTGTTTGCTGATGGCATTCGTTTCGCCTTCACTCCATGGGTAAAATCCCTGACCGCTTTTTGCGCCTAGCTGCTGATTATCGACCAAGCGTGCTATAGTCGCTCCCGGCTTTGTACCGTTGCACAATTCTTCATACAAATAATCACTGATGGCATGCGCGACATCAAGCCCCGTCAAATCGGCGGACATCAGCGGCCCCGTAATCGGCAGGCGCCGTCCGATACTGTGCGTGACAGCCAGATCGATGTCCTCCTTGCTGGCAACCCCCTCATCCAGCAGATGCTCGGCCTCCCTAAGCAGTGCAAACTGCAACCGGTTGCCGATGAAGCCCGGTACTTCCTTCTTCACCAGGATCGCCTTTTTGCCCAGCCGTTCGAGCATCGCCATCGTCTGTTCAACCGTCTTCTCGCTCGTCTCCCGTCCCGGAACCACCTCGACGAGCGGAATGAGATGAGCCGGATTCCAGAAATGTGTGATGATAAAGCGCTCCGGGTAAAGCATTTCTGAAAATAGAAGAGCAGTGGGTATACCCGATGTATTGCTGGCAATCGGAACCTCCGGCGGGATGACTTCCTCCAGCAGCTGGTACAGCTCTTTCTTGATTTGTGGATTTTCCGGCACCGCCTCGATGATAAAATCGGCGCCCTTTATGCAGTCCACCAGAGATGTGGTGAAATGGATATTGCGTAAGAGCTGATTGCCTTCATCCTCCTGCATCAGCCCGTTTTGCACCAATGTGTCCACCTTCACCCGGATGCTTTCAGTCGCTCTCTCAATCTCTTGTTCATCCATTGCATGGACGCGGGCAGATAGATTGCGCCAGGCGGCCGTCAGGGCAATCGAGTGCCCCATCGTGCCGGCGCCGATTATGCTGATTTTGTTCATCGTATCATCTCTTTCTTTAGCAGGCCTCCCATACAGGCCCTTTGTATCCTTACAGTCCGATTGAGAATAGTATTACCGCTAAAATAGTGCCCAGAATCGGCAGGATGACGGTCATGAGCCCAAAGGCAGGGTACGCATCCTTATAGGATTCATTCGCAATGGAGGAAATCGTCGTGACAACGTATCCGCTGTGCGGAAGCGTATCCAGGGAACCCGAGGAAATAGCCACTACCCGGTGCAATGCTTCCGGATCGACGCCCATATCCACATAGTGCGGCGCAATCAAAGGCAGGGCAATCGCCTGTCCACCGGAAGAAGACCCAGCGAGGCCGCAGATAATCGCCACGGCAAAGGCGCCGCCTATCAACGGAGAACCCCGCAGATCCGTCACCCAGCCGACAGCCGTCCGGAAGGCCTCTGTTTGTTGGGCTACGCCTCCGAAGCCGACGACCGCCGCTGTATTGGCAATCGCAATCACGGCGCCGAATGCCCCGTCCGCCACTGCCTTTTCCCGGTTTTTCATATAGTTGAAGCT
>JAZUQF010000233.1:0-1711 GCA_045605545.1 Lysinibacillus sp. | reverse complement strand
TCTCCATCGTATCGAGGTCCAGCACCATGTATTCCTGACCCCGTGCAAAGGCGAAGCGATCCTCCGTCGAGAAAAAGTCGTAATACTCTTCATCCCGGCCAAACTCGATTTCCTCTACAATCTCGCCTTCCGCATTGAATTCGATGAAGCGGTGCGTCATCTGTGAGTCATCCTCTTTATGGATGGAATTGACATACATCATATAGCGGTCCGGCTCCGTAAAGTCGATTTGCTGATAAGCGTCCGGACTGTGGTACCGCTCCCACTCATATACGAAGACGGAAACAAAGTTCACGATATGATTGTCCGGAAAGCGGGGCTTCAATGTCACGGTATGATCGATTTTGCGCTTCGAATCCTGGATGTGGACATCGATGGTAGCCGCTTCTAGACAAAAGGCCTGCCCGCTGCAAGGGGTCAGTACAGGGCGCTCGTAGCCTTCTGTGGGAAAGGAGAGCTCCACCCCGTTTGTTGTAAACCCTGCTACCGGCATCAGATGGCGGCCGTCGAAGAAATGGAATTGCCCATCGACCATTTCCCAATAGACGACCTCTTCAAAATAGGAAGAATCGGCTGTGTGTGGAAGGGTCCAGACGATGTCTAAATGTTCGTCATATAATATAAGACTTTTTGCATTCACATCGTAAAGCATCAAATATGCCTGTCCGTCCTCTGATTTGAACGGAAATAAACGGCCGCTTTTCAATGGGATTTTTGCAAGTATCTTTCCGCTATTATGGTCCAGCCTGTAAAAGTCGAACAGCAGCTGCTCCTGATCGGCCGTGAAGCTGACGGCGAGTACATCGCCCGAAGATGTGGGCAACGCCGCATACAAACTGTAGTCAAAAGTGCGCTGCCACTGCTCGTTGAAGCCGATTGCCGTCTTGGCACCGGCCGGCAATGCGAAACTGCATAATAAGAAGAAGCAGGCTAAAAGTGAAACGCTGCGTTTCATGTCGATCCCCCTAAAAATGTCATACAATCAATATAACAAAATTATCCAGTTTTTAATCATCCGAAATTATGAAATTTAGAAAACGCCAAAAAATATTTGAAAATCTTCTAACTATTTAGTATATTTTTATATAAAGATGATTTTGTTATTTTTTTGAAATAATACTGAGCGAGCGTTCAGTCGACGAAATCAGCAAAGAAACGCAATCGAAAACAAAGGGGTGTTGTTGATTGAATAGAACAGTCATTTTAGATGGTGCACGGACGCCTTTCGGCAAGTTCGGCGGTGCCTTGGCGGGTTTGCAGGCAAGTGATTTAGGCGGAATAGCCATCAAGGCGGCATTGGAGAAGTCCGGCGTCCAGCCTGAAGAGGTACAGGAAGTCATTTTCGGCACGGTGCTGCAGGCAGGGCAGGGGCAGATTCCCTCCAGGCAGGCAGCAAGCAAGGCCGGCATCCCGTGGAATGTGAAGACGGAAACGATCAATAAAGTATGTGCATCGGGCATGCGTAGCATCACGCTAGGCGACCAGCTAATCCGTTTAGGGGACGAGGAAGTGGTTGTTGCGGGGGGAATGGAATCGATGTCCAACGCACCGTATTATCTGCCGAAGGGCCGCTTTGGCTTGCGCATGGGAGACGCGAGTATAGTGGATGGCATGGTGTATGACGGGCTTTCCTGTTCATTCGACCCGAAGCATGTGCATATGGGGACGTACGGCAATGCGACGGCAGACGAGTTCGACATTTCAAGAGAGC
>JAZUQF010000232.1:0-3076 GCA_045605545.1 Lysinibacillus sp. | reverse complement strand
GATGAACAGGCATACGATATTACCCACTATATCAATGACCGCGAATTTGCGGTGAGTACGATTTTTTTATCCCTTATCCGCTCGGCGCTCGGTACAGCATTGAACGGCAAGCCAAAGGAGGAATACGAAAAGTATGTTTCCCAGCGCTTCCCGTTCACCTTTGAAGTCGGACCGGTCGCTACATCGTTGACTGATGAAGAAATTCACGCATTATGGCAGCCACTTGGCTATGAAGTGACGATTCAAACGATTTCCGAGCAAAAGCGCGCCCGCTTTTTAACGCTTACAAACATAGTCACGTTGCAGCAGGCACTGCAGCAGCTTTTCATTTTAATTCCGGTCATGGACGACTACAAGCATTATTTTATCGATGAAAAGGAACAGGAACGGCTCCAGCGTTACGGTGCAGGCTGGTTGGATCAGCATCCTATGCGGGAGGCAATCTATAAAAAGGCGCTGCGCTTCCGTCATTTACTAAATGAAACACCTGAAGAAAAACGTATCTCACTTAATACACAGCGCTATGAAGCCATTGCCAGACAGGTCGAAAAACTCCCCCACCGCTTTGTTATTGATATGGGGGCCGGGGAAGGAAAGCTCACAGAGCACTTGGCGCAGCTGAAGACTATCGACACACTGTACGCTGTGGACCCAAGCAATGCCGCACTTGCGAAGATGGTAAAGCGCTTTACTGATTCCGACTTCGCTGTAGCACCCATCATCCGGTGGGGATCCCTCCATTATGAGGATGCGACGTTCACCGGAGCTGACGTCTTCATCTTGTGCGAAGTGATAGAGCACATCAATGAAGAACGGCTGGTGTCAATGATGCGGCTCATTACAGACACCTACGCACCGAAAAACATCATTATCACCACACCAAATGCGGAGTATAATGCCGTCTATGAACTGGAAGAGATGCGCCATGATGACCATCGTTTCGAGTGGACGCGTACACAGTTTCAGGCATGGTGCAAATCGGTGGCGCCGCAA
Organism: Lysinibacillus sp.; assembly: GCA_045605545.1. Taxonomy (GTDB): domain Bacteria; phylum Bacillota; class Bacilli; order Bacillales_A; family Planococcaceae; genus Lysinibacillus_B. The sequence continues at coordinate 2,083 of JAZUQF010000232.1, read as the reverse complement.
TATGACCTGTACTTTGAAGGCATTGGTGACGAACACGCACTATACGGCACCCCTACCCAAATGTGTGTAATGACGAGGAGGAATTAATTTGCAGCTATTACTGCCACAAGGAGCCATCGTTTTATGTATAGGTCCTTCCAACAGCGGGAAATCCACTCTGCTCGAGAAGCTCATTGCCCAAAAACAGCTGTTGCGCTCGGAAGTAGTCAGCTCTGATGCATACCGCGAGCTTGTATCGGATATTGATTATATCGATTTTTCGAAAGTGCCACAGGAAGAACAGGATGTACTTTACGAAGACTATCAACAAATATCAACTGAAGCATTCCATCTATTGCAAGAAACGGTGGCGTCCCGTGCGAAGCTGAATAAAGCCACATTTATCGATGCGACTCATTTACGTAATACCGAACGGGCAAAATACATAGAAATCGCCAAGAAGCACCATGTGCCTATCGTGGCGCTCGTATTTGATATACCGAAGGATGAACTGCTCAAGCGTGACGGCCAGCGCCTGCAGCCCCGCGGTAAAAAGCGGCTTGAGCAGCAAATGCGCACGTTCCAATATGAACTCCGCAACATCAAAAAAGAACCCTACTCAAAGCTCTATATGTGGCGCGGGGAAGAAATGACCATTACCAGACAGCCCTCCCCTCACCTGCTGGACTTTGGTGCCGGCTTTGACATCATCGGCGACATCCACGGGTGCTTTGATGAAATGATGACACTCATTCATAAACTCGGCTATGAAAAACTGGGCGAGCTGTATATCCATCCGCAAGGCCGCCGCCTATTGTCAGTCGGAGATATCATGAGCCGCGGTCCAAAATCGCTGGAGACGATGCTGTTTTGGCTACGGCAAATTGAAGCAGGTGAAAGTTTTATGGTCGACAGCAACCACGGCTGGAAGATCGCCCGCTGGCTCCAGGGGCAGAAGGTGACACTGCAGCATGGGGATGAACGAGTGGCACAGGAGTTTGAAGAGTATGAGGACGCTTATGGGAAAGAAGCGGCCGAAGCATTGAAAAAACGCTTTGCGAACATGCTGCTCAGCTCCCCTTCCCATTACATCCTGACCAAAAACAACATACGTAAAGCGGTTGTAGCGCATGCGGGTATTTCAGACCGCTATATCGGCAAGGACCCCAAGCGCATCCATGATTTTTGCCGATATGGGGAAGTACAAGGCGTGGATGCAAGCGGCAAGCCGGTTCGCGGAGACTGGTTTATGGATCACAAAACAAGCGAGCTCATCGTATGGGGGCATGAACCGAAGCCAAAGCCATTTAAAGCGAACCGTACAATCAATATCGACCAGGGCGTCGTATTTGGCGGCCAGCTGACGGCCTTCCGTTATCCTGAAGAGAATTTCGTTGCGGTAGCTGCCCAGCACAATTACGCCGGGGAGGTTGATAATCCACTGGCGGCAGCGAAGGGCAGGCGCTTTGCCCCACCACAAGCGGCCCACTATATGAACGGCTTTACGGTCCATACAGCAACGGGTGAAGAAATCATGATTCCAAAAGAGAAGGCGCTTGCCGCCATGGACACATTCTCCCACTATACATTGCCGCCTGAACAGGTACTGTATATCCCACCGACAATGAGTCCGACACCGCAGACGGCAGCGAAGGCGGATTATTTGGAGCATCCTGCTGAAGCATTTGCCTATTACAAAAAGCATGGTGTCACACAAATGATTGCAGAGAAAAAGCATATGGGCAGCCGTGCGGTCATCTTCATTGCAAAAGACGAGAACGTAACGAAACAGCTGCTAAATACCGAAGCCCTCGGCGTAATCACTACACGTACCGGCCGTGCGTTCTTCGAGGGGGAATTACAGCAGGCGGTGCTAAAAGCCATTCATAACGAACTGATGGCAAAGAACTATTTCGAAAGATTCCAAACAGATTATGTCCTGATGGATGCCGAAATTTTGCCGTGGAACTTAAAGGCACATGGCCTGATTGATGCGCAATATGCCAATGTGGCAGAGCAGGCGCTAATGGACAGGCAGCTCCTCTTGAACAAGCTGCAGGCAACAGCACACGTCGATGTATCAAATTGGGTGGCGGAGTATTCA
>JAZUQF010000231.1:0-7652 GCA_045605545.1 Lysinibacillus sp. | reverse complement strand
TTGTTCATTTTTGAGTAATGTTTTCATGTTTTTCACCCGCTATTGTTTTCGGATTCTCGTTGTAGAGCAATGCTTCCAGCTCCTTGCATACGACTGATAAATCATAATTCGAAGACACAAAGCCCTTCAGCATTTCTACATCGACTAATTGATCCTTCAGGATATACTCCACCGCCTCGTCATGCGACTCGAAGATGAACTGCTGCGGGAAGATCGTATTGACGCCTTCCCTTCTCAATACAATCGGAACAGCGCCTGAGGCCATCCCTTCGATTGGAGCCATATGGAAGCTTTCATAATCACTGACGGAAAGGACGTAGCCGACGTTTTGCAGCCAGTCCGCTACATCGCCCCAACCTACAAAGGCGACATTCTTTTTATACTCTGACTTCTCAATACGCTCGAAAATCGCTTCATAGTGCTCCCGCTGTTCGGCATTGTCCCATACCCAGCCGAAATCCTTTGGGTGCTTGCCCTTGATGAACAGCTTGTAGCGATTATCCTTCGCATACAGCTTTTCAAAAATATCGACTGCCCGGTCCAGACGCTTGAGCTTCGGCACGTAGCCGATGATGCCCAGATTGAAGTTCGTCTTTGCCTTTTTCGGCTTGTCGAAGCGCTTTGTATCGATGGCATTGAAGATGACCTTCATCTTTTCCCGCGGCACTTTCGCCACTCTATAAAACTCTTCATAGATATATGGGGAGATGGCGATGCACATATCGATCTTCGAGTAGTCGAACATCTTTACATATTTCGTATCCATCTCAAAGCGGTGCAGGCGTACAATCAATTTCTGGTGTTCTTTTTTACGCTCCTGGTACCAGACGACATTGCCGAGGCCCCACTCGCAGAACAGGATGTCGGCCCATTCCACGATTTCCATGCTTTTGGCTTCATTATGGGCTTCATGTCCCTGCCATTCGTCGGTCTTCACCTCATAGCCGCCATGGTTTCTGAAAAACTCGATAATATGATTGATAAATTTTAAGTCATGTCCTATAAAAGCTATTTTTTTCATAATTCACCTATACCATCTTATATTGAATTTCAGCTTCGATATTCTCGACATCCTGATAGTTTTCAATGAAGTTGAAGCCATCGATGTTGAAGAATTGCGAGCCGTTTGTAAACCATTTGCTGATTTCACAGTCCTGCGACAAGCATTCCATGAGCTCGTTCGGATTTTTCGTAAACAGGTTTTCCACCTTCAGGATCCCCTTGTCCAGGTACCCCTGAGTAGAAAATCGGTACTGCTGCCCATCCGCCTTCATGACATGGGCATCCGGCACATATTTCGTCGCCAGCATCAGATCCGTCAGATAGTTCTCCCCGTAGTAGTGGGCTGGATTGAAGAATGCGATATATTTCGCGCCGACCATCTGTTCGACGGAATTGTAGTGATGCATGTAATCCAGAAGGAATGTGCTGATATTGCCGTTGTTGTGTGTATTGAAGATGTCAAGATACCCTGGGAAGATGTCCAGCAGGATGATGCATTTTTTATGGGCATATTCCTGTCTCTCGTACTGGGCCATCAGGCTATCATAATCCTCCATCGACCTCACGATGCCTACTACCGCTACATCTGCCGCCGCCTGCTTGTATTCGACCTTCATGAAGTCCAGCATCTGTACAATCCGCTCCTCGTACGTATGCTCCTGCAATACCTTGCGCAGGCCAAGCAGCCTTGATTTTCCGTAATACTCCTCGTCCTCGAAATAATTCGAAATGCGCTCCTGCAGCTTATCGAAATCATTCGATGCTACGACCAGATCCCCGAACATATTTTCAATGCCGAGTGATTTGGAGCTGACGACCGGTGTATTGGAAGCCAGGATTTCGAACACCCGTCTTGCGAACATCGTCGGGGAATCCACGATACTGTTCACGTTCAAGGCGATTTTATAGCCTTTATAGGCATAGTCGATTTCATCGCCGCGCAGAGTCCCGACAATATAGTCCTTGAAGCGTTCAGGGAACTGGTTCGGCGATTCCGGGTTATTGTAGTTCCGGTCGAAGATTTCCAGACCGTATTTCCCGGAAATCTCGATCATGTTATTCATGACCTCCGTACGTTCCGGGAATTTATCGCCGTAATACGCTCCGGCGAATACGACCTTTTCCTTGCGGTCGTATTTCTCGATTGGATTGTGGTGCTTCGGCTGAGCCGCAAATGGGAAGACATCGGCATTCTCACATCCATCCTTTTTATAATGCTCTATGGATGTGGAGTCCGTTGTGAATACATAGTCGAAATGCTTTGCCGTTTCAATGAACACATCATAATGGAACGGATCCTCCTTGTTCCAGAAGATGGTCGGGATATCATGGTTCTTGCACCATCTCACCAGCTCCAGCAAGTGCGTATTGTTACGTGGCCCCTTTGTACCGACCATGTTCGTCCAATGGCCGTCATTGCCGACCCACGCCGACTCGCAGAAGAACAGGTCGATGTTGTTCGGGTTCAATTCACCCTTCCACTTGTACGGCTGTACCTTCAGGAGGTTGAACTCCGGCTCGAAGCTTCTCGTCGTGAATTCATCACCGATGAAGATGACATTGAACTGCTTGATTTCCTTGTCGATGCGCTTCACCTTGTTGACGTTCGAGTCGCGGCTGACCGTATACATGAATGGATTCTGCACGTACACATAGCCCTTCCCGCTCGTACGGATGCCGAACTTGATGCCGTTCAATTTCTCCTTGTTCGTCACTTTCAAATAGTTGAAGTTGTCCTGCAGCAGGCGGTAGCTTTTCCGGTCCCCGTCCTCGTATAAAAGGATGAGGTGGATTTCCGGATTCGTCTGCTCTTCCTGATACAGCTTGAATTTGATGGCTACCTCATCGTGCTGCTTCAATACATTCTGAATCCGGTCAAGCATGCCCATGTCCACATAATAGGAGTAGCCGAACGCCTTTTCTTCATAGTCGCATTTGATGGCGATGCCATTTTCTTCATTGGTGATCTGCACATGCTCGTTTCTGCTGAATTTATCGGCGGCGAACTGGAAATCCAGCACGCTGGACAGCTTGCAACCATCAAAACTTGGATTAATAGTGTACAGCTGTTCGACCAATTTCTTTCTCAGCTCTTGGAATTCTTGTTTTTTGTCTTCAATCAATTGCATCACTATTAACCTCTTTTCTTTTTAAATCCCCAATATTTCAATGTCAGCTTTCCTAGCTTCGAGTTTTTCAGCGCCTCGTACCTGCTTTCGAGTACAAGGTATCGTTCCTGCAGGTCATTGAATTTGCCGTTCATTTCTTCATATTTGCTTTTGAAATAGCGATTCTCATTCACTAGCAATGTCGTTTCGTTGATGTAGATATCCATCTCATCGACAATGCGCAGCTTATCCACAATCTGCTGTTCGACTTGCGCCTTCAGCTCTGTGTGGTCGGCCGCCGCCTTCAAATATTTCGCCTCGAGCTCCTTGTTTTGCTGCGTCAGCTTCTTTTCTTGCTCCGTCTTCTTCTTCAGCTGTTCCTGCAGCTGCTGGACCTGCTTTGTCAAATCCATCTTCTCCTGCTGCAGGGAATCGATTTGCTCAGGGATGGACTGGATCAGCAGGTTCGTATCGCTCGTCTTTTGGACCAGCTCGCCCTTTAGCGAATGCAGCTCCTTATGCAGGGTCGAAATCTCCTTCAGTACTTCCAGCTCGATTACCTTCGATTCGAATTTTCGAACCGCCGCCTCTTCTATTTTCGCTTCGGGTGTAGCAGTACCGCTTAACCGTAAAAACAGCTCTTCCTGGTCCGCCTCGGAATAGAAGGAAGGGAAATATACGGCCTCATCCAGCAGTTCCTCTTTATATTCATTGAAATTATTCACACGAAGGATGCTCAGCAAATCTTCATTTGTCGCTGCCGTGACAATCGGTCTTTGGAAAGGGATGAGCTTGTTGATGATTTTCATCAAGTTCTTTCTGTTATTGATGTATAGATAGATGACATCCGGATTCTCCATCTTCTTTTCATCGATAATGCCCTGGATTGTAAAGTTGCTTGTGATGAAGGGAATCGAGATTTGCTCACTGCATTTAAAATTATGGATGACACTTTGATTTCCGATTTTGAACAAATAGATCAATTCGTCGATATCGGTCCTTTCGGTGCTTGACTTGATGTCCATGTCGCTGAAGATATATTTGACGAGGGATTTTTTTTCGCTTTCTTTATAGGCTTGTTTATCGATGGTTAACTGGTACATTACTGTTTGCCTCCTCTAGCTTTTCATAAAGTCCGATTAATACTTCTTTTTCTAGCTCCCAGTTGTAATTGCGCCTTGCCGATAAGGCGTTCTCACGAAAGGAATCTCTTTTTTCACGGTTTTGCGTCAACTCGTTCACTGCCCAGGCAATTTCAGATGGGTTATGGGAATCGATGCACAATCCAATCTCCTCCCCTTCTACCACCTTCCTGATTTCCGGAAAGCTGCAAGCGACAACGGGAACCCCGGCCATCATGTACTCGAACAGCTTATTGGACGATGCCGAATAATGATTGAAGCATACATTGTTGAGAATCTGGAATCCCAAATAGGCATTGGCCGTATAGGCGGGAAGGTCCTGCAACGGCACTTTCGGCAGGAATTTCACACGGTCCTCCAACTGCATGTCACGCACCTTGTGCATGAGTTCGCCCTTGATTTTGCCATCTCCTATCAGCACGACGACACCTTCTTTGAACAATGGAACGGCCTCAATCAATTTGTCCAGGCCTCGACCGGTTTGTATCCCTCCTTGATAGAGCAGAATCTTTTCCCCTTCGCGCAAACTTAACAAATCATGTAAGTTTACTGTGTTTTTGGTTTGCAAAGTAGCAGAAAACGGGTAATTATGAACGACATGGGGATAAAAGCCGTATAATTCCTCGTTATACGCAGCACGTGTATGATTCTCGACAATCATGGCGTCAGCCTTCCGGATGAAGTACTTTTCCAACATCCCATGGATATGGCCATAGCCTGTACGGCTCGTCTGCACTTCATGGGAATCATAGACGAGTTTTTTAGGAAGGAACCTGACCTTCGCACATATATATCCTTGCGGCAGTGTATTCAAATCATTCGAATGATAGATGTCATACTGTTTCCGCCTGCCTCTCCAAATCATCCGGCCAATGATGCACAGGTTGACCATTACCTTTTTCACCTTTGTCTTGAGCAAGATGAAAATCAGAACGGAAAGGGCGATTGTCGCAATTGGCCATGTCCACAGCGAGATGAGCCAGCCTGCTACAAGCACTGTTGCCAGCAACTTGTTTTCTTTAACCGCACGGATGAGACCCTGCATCCAAACAAGAAGCAGCGGATAACGACGCACTCTCTGCACAGTGAAGCGTTCATTCAGCTTCTCTTCAAAAGGCATCGATTTGTCATTCGGGTCATGGATGCATATCAGATCGACATGATACCCTTCTTCGGATAATGCGGTGCACTCTCGCATGACACGCGCATCATTTGTAAAGTGATTCCACACGAACATACATATTTTCTTTTCCATTTCAGTTAACCTTACTGTTCATCTTGATCATTTCTTTTTTCGGTTCCAGCTTGCAGACTTTCTGCGCAGCTTCTTCATTCTCGATCGCATCAATCAGTGTGTGAATATTCGACTCCCACAGGAAATCCTGATGAATCACCTTTTGGTTATTCAGGGCAATTGCTTCCGCAACATCTTGCCGGGTTTTCAGATGGACGATGAACCGGGCGATTTCATCGACATCCCGGGTTTCCGATACATAGCCGAGCCCCTTTTCTTCAATCAGCGACTTGATATAGCCGGATGCCCCGGCCGCAATCGGCAGCCCACACGCAATATAGTCAATCATCTTGCCCGGAAGGACGGTTTCAAATACTTCCTCATCTTTCAAACAGAGGACACCGACGTGATTCTGTTTGATCAGCTCCAGGCACTCTTTCCTCGTCATCGCCCGGATGAAGTGTACATTATGGAGGCGCCGTTCCTTAACAAACTGCTGCAGCTCCCCTTTTTTCAATCCGAAACCTACTACATTCAAGCGGATGCCCTGTTCGTGAAGGGCTATCGAAAGTTTTTTTAGAAATTCGACATCTTGTGCAAGTCCGATATTTCCGGAATACACAACTGCAAACTCCCCCTTTCCCTGCCGCTCGAAGGCCAACTCCTCTTTACGGATGGAATTCGGGATATAGTGGATGGGCTTATCCTTCTTCAAACGGGACTTGATATGACGGTGAAAGCCCTTGCTGTTGATGACGATGGAATCCGCCCTGTTATATAAATTCTTTTCCATCAATTTGAATAACGAAATGATCCATCTATAATTAAAAACACCTACACCTCTTAAAGAATCCGGCCACAAATCCCGAACATCAAGAATCAATTTTGCTTTAAATCGAAATTTGGCCAATACGCCAACCACACCCAGGAAAATTGGGGGGCTGGTGACAAGCACTGCGTCATATCTGCTTTTAGAAAATAAAATCATCCCTATCATCCGGCACATCATTTCCAAATAATAAAGCAGCCGATTGAACATGCTTCTCGTATACTTCCGGTTCGCCACCTTTACACGATGAATGTGTTCATCTTCATTGAGTTCCCGGTCATGCCAAAATTGTTTTTCTACATATAATTTTTTGTTCGGATAAGAAGCCTCCGTTGTCAGGACGTGGACTTCATATTGTTCATTTAAAAGCTGATAAATATTTTTAATCCGGTTTCCTGCACTACCGATTTCAGGATAAAAATTCTGACTTATTACCAATAGACGTTTTTTGGACATTTTTTAGCCCCTTTACCTGTGCAAATGTTGTCGAACACTGATGCAAACCCTCTCACCGATTGTCGTTCACCCCCTACCGGCTCAGCTCTCCTACCTAGTAAACTGCTAGTAGTGATCAATCATTTACCTTTTACGCTTATGGCTCCACCTGTTCATCCAGCCAGCCTTTCCTGCTGAAGGCTCTTTCCGAATGGCTGCGTCCCGAGTTCCTATACTTTCCGTTTGAGCCACCGGCATAAAGTTATCTAATTTCTTCCAATGCCTTTTTCATGAGCGAGGAACGCCGCTGTTCTTTCGCCTGTTCATATTCAGTACGGAAACTTTGGGCTTCTGATTTATTAAACCCATTGGCTACAAGATCGGCCTCGACTACCTTCATCAGGTTTTCAAAGGCTGCGTCCGTTGATGCTTCCAGAGAACTGGAGGAATTCATATACTTCGTATAGAAGTAACCGGCGCTGATTTTTTCGCCATTTGCTTTTTTCTGAGCATATTCCTTTTTCGCAGCAGCTACTAGATTATTAACGCGAGCCTCCGCTTGTTCCTCTAGTGAAACGAATGAGCCTCGGTATTTGTTCTCGATGGATTCCGCTGTTACTGGAGCCGGTTTGGCAGCAGGAGGGTTGCTAGGCTGCGGGTTTGCCGGTTTGGCTGGCGCCGCCTCTTTTTCCACAGGCTCCTCTTCTTTTACAACTGTTTCCGTTTGCTCTTTTTTAACCGGTGGGGCTGTATTTTCAGAACTTGTTGTCGTTTCCTTCGGAGCAGCATTTGCCACAGGCACATCATTTTCGACCTTTTTCTCCGTTTCAGCTTCCTCTTCTTTAGCAATTGCTTCATTGTTTTCTTCTATGATTCTTCCATCGTTTCCAACCTTCATAGAA
>JAZUQF010000230.1:0-3231 GCA_045605545.1 Lysinibacillus sp. | reverse complement strand
CATCAAACAAGATGAACGCTTCAAGGACATCCCCATTATTTTCGTCACCGCACTGGAGGATAAAAGTAAACTTGCAGAAGCGCTCGATATCGGCGGGGCAGATTATATCACAAAGCCCATCAACAAGACGGAGCTGTTGGCTCGCATGCGTGTAGCGCTGCGCCTGAAGTCCGAGCTTGACTGGCACAAGCAGCATGAAAAGAAAATCCAATATGAACTCGATTTGGCGACACACGTACAACGCAGTCTGCTGAGTCCCCCCCTTGCAAAGGAAAACCTGCAGATTGAGGTAACATACATGCCTTCCTCCAATTTAGCGGGAGACATGTACTACTGGCACAAAATCAGCGAACACCGCTATGCAGTCATCCTGCTTGATATGATGGGACATGGCATTTCGGCCTCCCTCGTCTGCATGTTCATTTCCTCCGTACTGCGGGAGGCGGTCAAGCAGCTGGTTGAGCCTGAACTCGTCATCCAGGAATTGAACCGTTATATGGCAATCCTGCAGGACGGCAAGCAGGACATGCCGTACTATTTCACGGCCATCTACCTTGTCATTGATACAGAAGCCAACACCGTTGAATATGTCAACGCCGGACATCCGGCAGGTTATGCACTCGTTGACGGCAGTGAGCTCATCCCTCTCAACAAAGGCTGCTATGCAGTAGGCTTCTTTGATGAAATCAATGTCAGCAAGCAGACGTTGCATTATACAAGCGACCTACAAATCATCTTATTTACTGATGGTTTGCTAGAAGCGATGGGGCCGGATGAAATCGAATCGGAAAAGACGATTCGGAGCCTCTCCTCCTCCAAATGGAGCGATTTCCAAGGAACCGTCGAACAGCTGATTTTAAATGGACAGCAAGAGGACCAGCCCGATGATATCTGTATCCTCATGCTGCAGGCGACAGCAAAATGACAAACAGGGCCCGTACACTCATCATGTGTACGGGCCCTGTTTTTGGTATGGGATGGACGGTCATTGCGGGGCGGCGACTACGAAATCGAACATGGCATTGCCCCCATCGTACGGAATGACCGAGAATACGTAAAGTCCTGTAGGCATATGCGTCCCATCATACTTTGCGATGAATGTCTTGGACTGTTCCGGTGCAAGAATCCCACCGTTCCATAGGTTTCCGGCAGGCGTCATGACCTTCCACTCTAATTGGCTCTCCCCTTTATTCGTTATCCTGTAGATGACTTCATCCCCAATCGCTTCTACATAGAACTCGTTACTGTATTCGATGGAAGCCGGGGCGTCCAGATAGCGGACGAGCAGCTGCCTGTCAGTCTCCCAAAAGGAATCTCCGATATAGCCGCTATGTTCTGCCTGCGCCTCACTCTCCGGCTCGGTCACTGCCTCTTTTAGAATAAGGCCGGTAGTGATTGCCATATCATCCTTTGCCTCCTCTTCAGCTGTACAGCCCGCAAGTAAAGCGGCAAGCCCTGCGATACACAATACCATTCTTCCCTTCATCCGTACCTTCCCCCTATATAATGGCCATTTATATCAATCGATAAGAAAGGATATTCTACAAATCCTTCCATTTCCCTTTCCCAACTTGCAGTTATCTTTGCATCCGTCGTCTCCTAATCATGAAAAAGAGGCAGTACAGAAACCCAATATTTCTGTACTGCCTCTTTGATTAATCTTAATTATGCGCCAATCATATGGCTAGGCAGGAACGAAACAGCACGCACCGTTTACCTATTCCGGCATGCCTGTAGCTAAAGCAGTGTGTCTTGTCCCTCGGCAAGTTCTGTAACACCAAGAAGTAAGCAGACGATTTGTCACTTCACCTTCTGGTAGATACGTGCCCCTGCCACCACTTCCTTGTAGTTCGAGATGAGCTCCTCGAATCGCAGCGTCTCCTTATCGCCCAGGCATAGAAATCCATCTGGGCACAGGCTGTCGTAGAAGAGCCTGTGCACCTGGTTTTGCAACGGCGGCGAAAAATAGATGAGTACATTGCGACACATGATGAGATGGAACTGATTGAACGACTGGTCCGTCACCAGGTTGTGCTGTGCGAAAATGATGTTTTTCTTCAGGAATGGATGGAAATATGCGTTCTGGAAATCCGTCTTATAGTACTCGGAAAAGGCATGGCTCCCTCCAGCAAGCATGTAGTTCTTTGTATAGGACTGCATGCGCTGGATCGGGAATACCCCAAGCTTCGCCTTTTCCAGCACTCCTTCGTTCATATCCGTCGCATAGATGGAGGCCTTATCAAGCAGGCCTTCCTCTTCCAGCAAAATCGCCATCGAGAACACTTCTTCCCCCGTTGCACAGCCTGCATGCCAGATGCGGATTTCAGGATAATCCCGAAGCATCGGGATGATTTCTGTACGCAAGGCCTTGAAGAAGCTCGGATTGCGGAACATCTCCGTGACATTGATGGAGAAGTCGTTCAGCAGTTGCGTGAGGTAGCCTTCCTCATGGATGACCTTCTCCTGCAGGCGGGAAATCGTCGGCGTGTTCGTGATTTTCATCCGATTGTATACACGCCTGGAGATGGATGCCCGGTTATATTCCCGAAAATCATAGCCGGATAATCGATATATTGCCTCCAGCAATAAATCCAGTTCTAGATTGGCATGCTGGTTATTTTCCAAGCGTTGTTCATCATAGTTGCCCATTACTTAACTCCTTTAGATACGAGCCATACTCTCAATACCGAGAACAGCTGCTCTAAATTTAGCGGTTTGCTGATATAGTCGGATGCTCCGGCTTCCAGCGATTTGTCACGGTCGTTTTTCATCGCCTTTGCCGTAAGGGCGATGATTGGCAGATCCGTCAGCTTCATTTCATTGCGGATGATCGACATCGTTTCGTAGCCGTCCATGTTCGGCATCATGATATCCATGAGGACGACATCTATGTCGGTCTCCCGCTTCATGACATCCAGACACTCAAGCCCATCCTTCGCTACCAGTGTCGTCATGCCTCTGTTTTCCAATACACGTTTTAGTGCATAGATGTTCCGGTTGTCGTCATCGACGATGAGTACCCTTTTATTCTGGAACACTTCCAATTCATTTTGAGGGGACATGATAGGCTGCTCTTTTGACTCTTCCTTTTCTTGCACCGGATACGCCTCGAACTTTTCAGCCTCGATTGCCTCCAGCTCCTCCAGCTCCTTAAGCTCATCATAGTCCTTCACTGATGCAGCACTCATCTCTGCATATGCCAACTGGATATTCTCTTCTTTTTCAAGGCCA
>JAZUQF010000229.1:0-3737 GCA_045605545.1 Lysinibacillus sp. | reverse complement strand
CTCGGCGATACTGCCATTATAATACCGAATGTCGATTACATGAATCTCCGGTATGTGGCTTGTCAGAAATGGAATCACATTATGTGCGTAGGAGTCCTTAATGACGAGTAGCTTATCCTGTTCGATGTGCAGCGGATCAAGCTCTGTGGTAATCGTCATCAGCGCATGGACGCCGCCCAGGAAATAGGCGTATTGATCCTTCTTCTTAAGAAAGCTTTCATCATACATGCTTGTCCACGTCTCATTCGTATCCGCGATGAACATCTCGGTTGTGAAGGGTTCGCGCGGAAGGTACACCTCAATCGTATCCGGAGACACCCCGTGGAACTGGCTCCTTGTATGATAGCTGCCCAAAAATGAATCACTCACCGTCCGGATGACAAAATCGCTTTGCAAAAGAGGCTGCCATCCCTTTTCTTTCGCATAGGCCGCATACGCCAAATAGGCCCCGTACGTCGTCCAGTGATGATCGGTACGATAATAGATGGATTCGGACTTATGCGGACGAAGGAAATCAAAGCCGTCCAAATACGTAATCCCTTTCGCCAGGTGACTGCCGACAAAGTCATTTACCTTCTCTTGCGGATAGGAAGGCGCCAGCCACGGCAGACGTTCGGGATACATCCCGACTGACGTCGGCGCCAGCAGAAATGTCATCTCCGCCTCTGGATGATGGGCGGCAAATAGGTTCACCGCTTCTATAGATTGCTCAAGCTTTCGCTCATCAGGCTGTGAGAACTTTTCCAATAAATAGCCATCCTGCCCCTTATAAATCCCGTTATTCTCTTGCTGGAGACGGGCCTGCTCACTCGCTGATTTCACCCATAGCCACTCGTTCCGAAACGGGAAATGGTCGGTTACGTAACTCTCTGCCTCCTCTGCGAACTTGGCGGACAATACATTGTCCAACGTCAGCTTCGGCACACGCTGCAAATACCTGTTCTCCAGTTCAGAGAATCGCTCATGGGGCAGAAGGAAAAACAAAAGCCCCAGCAGAAATAGTGTACTGACAAATGAGACGACCAATAGCTGTTCTTTCTTCTTCATACTTTCCCCCCTTTAGAAACGGAAATAGAGAAATGGATTAAAGGTTGCGTCCACCAAATAGGCGACGGAAAGAAGGAAGAGAAAGCCGTACCAGCCGAGGTGGAACGCAGACAATCCATCCTCCCCACGCTTCCTCGGCAAAGAGGCGATGACCAATACGACCAACAGAACGGCATTCGTATACAGCAAGTATCCGGTCTCCGTATTCCAAAGCGGCTGGTCATTGAAGCCCGCCATGGCACCCAGATATCCTGCGATCAAGGAAGGTGTCTCAAAGGCGAATAAAACCCACCCTACCAGTATAAGAACAATCGCGTATACATGCCGTACCCAGCGCGGCATGGCGGCCAACAGCTTCAGCCCCCACCATTTTTCAATCATGAGGATGACCCCGAAGTACAGCCCCCATAAGATGAAATTCCAGCTTGCTCCATGCCAGAACCCGGTCAGCAGCCAGACGATCAAAATATTGCGCGCCTGTTTGAGCAGTCCGTGCCGGTTGCCTCCAAGCGGGATATAGACGTACTCCCGAAACCAGCTGCCGAGCGAGATATGCCATCTCCTCCAGAAGTCGGTCATGCTCTGGGCAGTGTACGGCTTGTTGAAGTTTTCGTTGAATCGGAAACCGAACATGAGGCCAAGTCCGATTGCCATATCGGAATAGCCGCTGAAGTCGAAATAAATCTGGAAGGCAAATGCGATGATTCCCAACCAGGCCGTCATCATAGGCAGCGACTCTGGCTGGGAGCTCGAAATCGTCTCCCACAGCAGGCCGATATTATTCGCTAGCAGCACCTTCTTCGCAAGGCCAATCGTAAACCTTCGAACCCCTTGTGCGAACAGTTCGACACTTTCCGAACGATGGAGCAGCTGCTCGGCAATCGTATTGTATTTCACGATGGGGCCTGCCACTAGCTGCGGAAACAGCGCCACATACGCTCCGAAGTCGATCCAGTTCCTCTGCGCCCTCGCCGTTCCTCTATAGACATCGAGTATGTAGGACATCGACTGGAATGTATAAAAGGAAATGCCAATAGGCAGCGGGAGTTCCGTCAGCGGAATGTCCGTACCGAGCCATGCATTGATATTCCCGATGAGAAAATCCGCATATTTAAAATAAGATAACAGTGTCAGGTTGATGACAACGGAGAGGGCCACCACGCATTTCCGTTTAACGGCGCTTACGTGGGGCTTATCCAGCAGCAGCCCGAAAAAGTAATCCGAAAGGGTCGATACGAGCATGATGACGATGTAGACCGGCTCCCCCCAGGCATAGAAGAAGAGGCTCGTTACAAACAACAGGAAATTCCGCATCCGCCGCGGCGAACAATAGTAAAGCGCTAATACAGCCGGCAGGAACAGGAATAGAAAGAGTAGACTGCTGAAAACCATTGCTTTATTGCTGTGTAAAGAAAGTGTCGTACACTCTTACAAGCTCATCCGCCTGGTCCGAAATGACAAACAATACATAGTTGCCTTTCGTAATAAGCTGATAGTTCTTTGCATTCTCATATTGGTCTGGAAGGTACGTTTCAAACTGCTTTTGCACACTTTCAGCCCGTTGCTTCAGCGCTTTCTCCACTTCCGGTACATCGGCTTCATTTTTTACTTTCAAGATGGCAATTTCATTTGTCTTTACATTCATCATCGGTACTCTGATGGCATATTCCTCAAGCATTTCCGGGTCGATATTGTAGATTTCCTTCACTTGGTCCGTCGTTAATTCCATCATCGCCGGCTGCTCCACTTCGGCCAGCATCTGATCGACCATTTCGTTTGCAGTCACCCCCGGCTCCGCTTGATTCGATTCTCCTCCCGAACAGGCGGAGAGCATCAACGCTCCTATAATTGTTACTACCAATAAAATCTGTAGCTTTTTCATTTGTACATGCTCCTTTTCAAATGGTATTTCAAATAGATTAGACATAAGTAGTTTAAGTTAGGTTACAAAAATTATCCCAGAAAAATAAACCAATTATTCAACTTATAAAATATAGATAGTCCGAACGCCAAATAGCAATTCTCTGCTATCTCTTACTTTATGTTAAGATACAAATTATGGATATTTAAAAATCCAACAGCTCTTGAGCTCCGTTTTATATGTAGAGGAGGATGAATATGAACTTTGTGGATGCCGTAGAACACTATACAACGTACTTATTGAAGATGAGCTATCTATATGTGAAGGACACGCAGCTGGCCGAGGATATCGTACAAGAGGTTTTCGTAAAAATCTATCAGAAATACGGTGAGCAATTGCCGCTGGAAAATCCGAAGGGCTATCTCGTGCAAATGACCGTGAACCGTTGCCGGGACTACTTTCGAAGCTGGCACTACCGGAAAGTGCAGGTAGTCGATGTTTTCGTACATAACGAGAAGGCTGACAATCCTCCTTTAGAAACATCTGATTTGGCGGAGCATGTCATCAGGCTGCCGTTGAAATATCGGGAAGTCGTGATTCTGCACTATTTTGACGAACAAGGAACCGCTGCGATTGCCGCCATTTTAAATATTCCCATCGGCACAGTAAAGACCCGCCTGCAAAAGGCGCGCCGATTATTAAAGGGCATCCTGCTCGAGGAAGGAGAAGCAAGCTATGAACAACAGGCTTAATAATTCTTTAGGTGATTGGGAAAAACAAGCGGCTCAGGTGAAGTCGAAAATTTACGAGGAAACAATCTACAAGCATC
>JAZUQF010000228.1:0-4228 GCA_045605545.1 Lysinibacillus sp. | reverse complement strand
AACAGTGGATCGGATCTGGCATCTGTCGTGACCCGCGCCGAGAAGGTGGAGGGGGGCTGGATTGTCAATGGCGCCAAGACATGGACAAGTAACGCACATGATGCGCACTATATGGTAACGCTCGTTCGGACGGAACCGCTGGATAGTGAGAAAAAGCACAAAGGCCTCAGCCAGCTGATTATCGATTTGAAGGCGGAAGGCGTGACGATTACACCAATTCGTTATCTAACGGGGGAGCATCATTTTAATGATGTATTCTTTGACAATGTTTTCGTCCCGGATGAAATGGTTGTAGGTACGCTTGGGGACGGCTGGAAACAGGGATTGGCGGAGCTTGCGTTTGAGCGCAGCGGCCCGGAACGCATTTTAAGTACATTCCCGCTTTTGAATGAAGCGATTGAAGAATTGAAGAGACAGGGTGACGAAATGGCGCTGGGAGAAGCGATGAAGCTGGTTGCAGAGCTGTGGAGCCTACGGAACCTTTCCATCGGCGTCGCCAAGGTGCTGGAAGAAGGCGGGGAGGTCAGTGTCCCTGCAGCGCTCGTCAAGAGCATCGGAACGAAATTCGAACAGAAGGTGCCCGAAGTAGTGCGCCTGATTATGGATGTCTATCCGAGATTGGATGCGGAGAGAAAGGTGGACCGTTACTTGGCTGAATCCATTTTGCATGCGCCAGGGTTTACGATTCGGGGCGGTACATCGGAAGTGCTATATGGGATTTTAGCGAAAGGGGTTATTGCTGGATGAGTGAAATGAAGGGAATGCTTGTCGAAGTCGTGGAGAAGATTTTCAAGGATAAGGTCGAGAAGGAGACGGTCGATTTACTGGAGGAAGGAAAATGGGCCGGGGATGTGTGGAAGTTGCTTCGCGAAAATGAAATGCTGAATGTAGCGGTAGCTGAGGAATACGGTGGTGCCGGAGGGGACATCGAGGATTTATTCAACCTTTACCGTCTCGTTGGCAAATATGCAGTGCCTGTACCGTTTGTCGAGCATACGTTGGCGAATGTCCTGCTCGAGCAGATGAATCAGCACCCCCTGGATGACATGGCCACGTTTTCATTTTCCAAGCATGCACTCCAGTGGACGGCAGACGGCATAACGGGTGTGGCCGCCAATGTTCCGTGGGGACGTCACGCTAAATATCTGGTCACCTTTGCATGGCAAGGTGAAGATAGGAAGATGATTGTGCTGGACCTGCAGGGTGCACAGGTGACTGAAGGCATGAACCTGGCTTCGGAGCCGCGTGATGATATAGCGTTCCACAACGCACAGCCTGTAGAGGAGACGGTGCTGTCGGAAGAACAGTTTTCAAGCATTGCTAAAACCATTACGGCAGCTGCTGTCTCCAAAATGTCCGGTGCGGTCGATAAGGCATTCGAACTGACAGTGCGGTTCAGTAAGGAGCGTGAACAATTCGGCAGGCCGATCCACCGTTTCCAGCTCGTTCAGCAGCATCTGGCTGTCCTGGCCGGAGAGCAGGCTTTGACGGCAGCGGCTGTAGACAATCTGCTTGAGGCCCTGCAGCATCAGGTGGAGGGAAATGAAGTTGCCTTCGCAAGACTGCGGATGGATGATGCGTCGCGTATTGTCACGTCCGGCGCGCACCAGGTGCATGCAGCAATCGGCGTGACGCATGAACATAGCCTGCATCAGTATACGCGGAGGCTTTGGGCGTGGCGGGAGGAAGACTTCACGGCACAGTATTGGAAAAAGCAGCTTGCGAAGCAGGTGCTGGCAGACGAACAGGATATATGGGTGAGCCTGACTGCCCCGAAGAAAATCCATCAACCGAGCTAAATCGAAAAAAGTACAATATACCGGTTGGGAAAAACGGTGCTGAAAGATTGATAGAAAACAGAAAGCTGCCTTCAACTGGACAATGAAGGCAGTATAAGAATATAAGTATGAAAATTCAGATATTAATTGCTCGTCCGTGTTTTTTTAAATGCATCCCAAATAAAGGAGGAACCAGCATGGCAGATTTATTGTTTGAGGTGAAAAACAGCATTGCGACGATTACTTTGAATCGTCCTGAACGAATGAACGCTTTTAGTGAAGAAATGATTTTGAATTGGATCCAGGCATTGGAGAAGGTGCGGGATGATGACGATATTCGGGTCGTCATCGTGAAGGGAAATGGAAAGGCATTCTGTGCAGGCGGGGATATAAAGGCGATGACCGCAGGCAAAGGCTTCTTTGAAAGCCAGGACGACGTCACATCGACAGCCATGGCCCGCAAAAACTCCCTTTGGAAAAAGGTGCAACGGGTCCCGCTACTCTTGGAGGAAATCGATAAGCCCGTCATTGCACAGATGCACGGGTTTGCGATGGGCGCAGGTCTGGATATGGGGCTCATGTGCGATATCCGGATAGTAGCAGAATCGGCAAAATTCTCGGAAAGCTACGTCAATGTAGGAATCGTCCCGGGTGATGGGGGTGCCTATTTCCTACCGCGTCTAGTCGGCATCGACCAGGCATTGGATATGTTATGGACGGCCCGTGTACTGGATGCTGCAGAAGCAAAGGAAAAGGGGCTCGTGACGTTCGTCGTGCCGGATGAAGAGCTGGATCAATTTGTTCAGGAGTATGCGGAAAAGCTGGCGAACGGACCTAAGGACGTCATCCGGATCATCAAGCGTGCCGTTTATCAAAGCAGGGACATGAGCCTGCGTGCGTCACTCGACTATATTTCATCCAAGATGGGGCTTGTCACAGAATTGGCGGATTATGAAGAGGGGGTCAAGGCGGTGCTGGAAAAGAGGAAGGCGAAGTTCAACTAAGTCTCAGGGGGGCTGCGAATGAAAAGGAGATGGTTGGCGGCGGCGTTCGTTTGTTCGCTGGTAGCTGCAGGATGTCAAAGCAATGTTGAACGATATGGGGAGCCGCTCATTTTTACAACGGGAACGACGACGGGTGTCTTCTACTCATTGGGGGCGGGAATGTCGACAATCTGGACGAATGAACTGGAAAAGCGCGTTGCTTCCCAAGCATCCAACGGAAGTATCGAGAATCTGAACCTCATGCGCAAGGGCGAGGCCAATATCGGATTTACGACGGTGAATATTGCGTATGAAGCATACAATGGGACGGGAACATTCGAGGGCAAGCAGTATGAGGACGTCAGGATTCTAGGCAACCTCTACCCGAATATCAGTCATATCATTGTGCTGGATAAGGATCGTTTCAATTCCATTGAAGACTTGAAGGGCAGCAGATTTGTCTATGGCGCTGCCGGGAGTTCGACGGAAGTGGAGTCAAGGCTTGTTTTAGAGGCGCACGGCATCGGGGAAGATGACATCAATGGAAACTTTGTCGGGTTTACCGAGGCGACGGACCTCATGAGAAATGGGCAGGTCGATGGAGTGAACATCTATACGGGGGTGCCTGCCGCAGCCGCGACAGAGCTTATTTCAACGGTCGATACGAAGGTGTTGAGCTTTTCTGATGAAGCGATCGACGCATTAGTCGAAGAGTATCCGTGGAATTTTGAATATGTCATTGAAGCAGGCACGTATGACGACCAGACGCAAGCAATCAATACAGTCGGCCAATACAGCACGGTCGTCATCGATAAAGGGGTATCAGAGGAAACGGTCTATCAGCTGACGAAGAACCTTTGGGAAAACCTCGAGGAAATCAGGCAGTCCTATAGCATCGCCGAGCAATTCGACCCGGCGAATGCAGTAGTAGGCACTGCAGATGTTCCGTTGCATCCGGGAGCGGAAAAATACTACAGGGAAATCGGCGTTATTCAATAAATGCGCGAGGGGGGATTTCTATGATAGCAAAGGAAGTAACGAATGACCAATTTCAGGAGCTCATGGACCTGGAGGAGAAAAACCTGAACGCAAGACAGTATGTCGGTCTGTTCGGAAAAGTCGTTGTCGTACTTGCAATCATCTGGACGGTATTTCAGCTATATATGAGTAGCATCGGTGTAATGGAGGCGGTCAAGTTCAGGGCATGGCATCTCGGCTTTTTGCTATTGTTCAGCTTCATCTTCTATCCGGCTACTAAAAGAAGTGTGGGGATAAGGAAACTGCCGTCGGTATTTGATCTAGTCTGCATCGCCGCGTCGGTCTTCGTCATATTATACTTCGTTTTCACCTATGATACGTTTGTCCGCGAGCGGGCGGGTGAAAATACAACACTTGATTTATATGTAGGAGGGCTGGCGCTGGTCCTGTTATTTGAAGCTTCGAGGAGAGAAGTCGGATCGTAGCCAT
>JAZUQF010000227.1:0-2938 GCA_045605545.1 Lysinibacillus sp. | reverse complement strand
CCGGGGGGAGCCATTGCAATGATTCAGGATGGCTGCTTGGAAGGTGTGGATGTTATTTTCGGCACGCATTTATGGGCACCAACTGAGTTTGGAAAAATACAAACCGCCAAAGGTCCATTAATGGCTGCAGCAGACGGAATTTATATCACCATTAAAGGCAAGGGTGGCCACGGTTCAAATCCAAGCGATACGAAGGATTCAATTGTTCTGGCGGCGCAGTTTGTTACCAATCTACAACAGCTCGTTGCACGTCGTATTAATCCCGTACGCCCGGCAGTAGTGTCGATTGGACATATTGAAGCATTAAACCCTTTCAACGTCATTGCAGACCAAGTGTATATGAAGGGGACCGTGCGTACTTTCTATGAAGAGGAGCGCGGTTTATTGGAACGTGAAATTGAAGAACTAGTAAAGGCCACGTGCTATTTAACGAAGGCGGATTATGAATACGAGTTTGTTCGAGGCTATCCGCCGGTCGTCAATCATGATGCGGAAACAGAGCATGTTATGGCGTCTGCAGAAAAAGTGGCGGATGTGGAAGCTCTTGAAACCGTTGAACCGATTATGGGAGGCGAGGATTTTGCCTACTACTTGGAGAAGATTCCAGGGGCATTCTTCTTTACAGGGGCGAAAAATCCAGCCTGGGAGGAGACCTACCCTCATCACCATCCCAAATTCGATATTGATGAGCGGGCATTGCGTATCGCGGCAAATGTGTTGGGGCAAGCAACGTTGGATTATTTAGCGGATAATAATTAATCCAGTTTCCACAGGGGATACCTGACTGAAATTCATGATATAGCTGGTTATTTGCGATTCTAGAAATATAGTTGTTGATCAACGAAATGAAACATCGTACTTAGGAAAGGTAAGGAGTACCGTATCATAAGGAAAGACAGTTTCACTATAAAAAAAGCCAATTCAAAGTGTAAAAGCTTTGAATTGGCTTTTAAGCATTAAAAGTAACTACTCGGCCTCCAGAAAAGAGGTCTTCCTTTTGGAATGTTTCGTACATAAATTATTTGTGGACTACAGAATTCATAAGCGATTGCTTAATCATCATGTCCTTCATCGTAATCATCTTCTAGTTCAAGTTCGACAATTTGCAGATTTTCATTCAGCGAAATTTCAGCAGGGAGGCCTTCGATTGCGCCGATGTATTCGTCCGAATCAATCTGGAACTTGGCTGCCTTTTTGAACGATTGTTCTGTACCATTGTAATTGATTGTCACTTCTTGATCTGTGACCGCAACGATGGTACCATGGGCATCCATTGTCTTCTCTGCTTCGATTTTGTAGGCTATGTCACCGTTTGCATCGATATCGACAAGAGAGCCTTTCTTTAAAGGCTGAAGAAAGTCTTCAATCTTCGTATTTTGATCAATGGTAAAGGTTTTTGCCCCGAGGAATGGTACCTCAACCGTAACTTTTTCTTCCGTTATTTCCGTAACCTTGCCGTCCACATCGGAAAAAGGGGAGGCCTGTTCCGGCTGTGACGGAGAAGCGGCGGGAGTAGAAGTCGTTGCAGCTTCGATTGCCTTCTCACTGCTTACATAGTCTTGATAGCCACCTTTTTCATCGTACAATTCCTCATACCCATAAGCTGCGCCGGCACTAGCTAGTGCCAGGATTCCGGCAGTAATCGATAATTTTGTCCAAAGTTTCATTTTTAAATTCCTCCGTTCCTTTGATGTAAGTCAACTATAGCAAAAGAATATAAGAAGACCATTTGAGGAAAATAAGAAAACCTTAAGAAAACACTAAGCCCTTATTCCGGGGCCGCCTGGAAGACGACGGTGACTGTTGTGCCGATTCCAACCTCACTATCCATCGTAATCGATCCGCCGCTCTGCTCAATGAGCGATTTCGCAATGGTTAAGCCGAGCCCGCTGCCGCCGGTTGCCCTCGTTCTAGACTTATCGACCCGGTAAAACCGTTCAAATAGCCGAGCAATCTCTTCTTTTGGAATGCCAATTCCGTGGTCGGTCATCTGGATGGCTGGCCCTTGAGCTGATTGATATACACGTAATTGTATATCGTCTTCACTGTATTTGATGGCATTATCAAGAAGGATGATCAGCACCTGGGTCAGGCGCTCTTTATTGAATAGCACAAATACAGGCTCGGAATCAGCTTCATAGTCGATGGTACGGTTTGTTGCGACATGGAGTCGCTTGGCGGTATTATGGCATATTTCGGTCAAGTCGACCGGTTCAAGTTCGAAAGGCTGCTGGTTCATCGTCGCAAGATCGAGGAACTGCTCAACCATATGCTGCAGCCGCTTTGATTCGTCTTCAATGACATCAATCCCTTCCTGCAGAAGCTCAGGATTATCCTTGCCCCATCGTTGTAGTACGGAAGCATAGCTTTCAATGACGGTCAGCGGTGTTTTCAGCTCATGAGAGGCATTTGCGATGAACTGCTCCTGCTTTTGGAACATCACTTCCAATGTATCAATCATTTGATTGAAATTGTCGGCAAGCTGGTGAATTTCATCCCGTTTTCTTTTCAGAAGGCGGATTTTCTCGAACCGGCCGTTCTTCTGAATATTATTCATCGTGGTTCCGATGACTGAAATCGGCCGCAGGAATACCTGCGAGGTCCAGATGCCGAAAAATACAGCCAGAATAATCAAGAAGATGGATACGCCGATTAGAATCGTCAGCAATGTTTCAATGTCTTCCATCTGGTCGTCCATGTTCCGTGAAAGCTCAAGTGTACCCAAGAACCGGTCGTCTTGAATAATAGGGGCAGAGAAGGTGGCCACCATGTCCCCATCCAGCTTCACAATATCAGTCGTACTTTCCTCGGCAGGCTGAAAAGGGAGCGCCGATAACGCATCTTCATCAGCATCCTGAAACACAATCGCCCCATCCCGATCCACAATACGAATCATGCCGTCATCAGGCGTGAAGGATTGATAAAACGGCCACATTTC
>JAZUQF010000226.1:0-4089 GCA_045605545.1 Lysinibacillus sp. | reverse complement strand
GCCCGCCATCCGAATGGCCCCTTCTATATTGAACTTCAGAATGTATTCATCCGTAATGACGCCAATCATGTATGGACCTACCAGGCTGAGCAATGAACCGACAATGACAAGAGCGAGCGCTGCCACCATGCCCACCTTCTGCTGGCGCATGTAATGCCAGATGCGCAGCAATGTTTCCTTCTGGTTTTTCGGCTTGACCACAGGACCATTGAATCTCCCGCCTGGATGCCTCATCGGTAGCGGCGGTTCTCCAGCTGTTGGTTTACTCACTTAACGTCCCTCCTTTTTCCGCTTGTGTGGCGGCCATCTCTCGATAAAGCCCGCTCGTCTTCAGCAACTTCTCATGCGTACCCGCCGCTGCAATCCGCCCATCATCCATGACAAGGATGAGGTCGGCATGACGGATGGAAGAAATCTTCGAAGAAACGACGAACTTCGTAGACCGTTCAAACTGTGTCTGAATCGCCCGTTGAATTTTCTTTTCCGAAATGCTGTCCACTGCGCTCGTCACATCATCGAGAATAAGAATAGCCGGTTTGCGTATGAACGCCCGGGCCATGGCGAGACGCTGCTTTTGTCCGCCCGACAGGTTCGTGGCCCCTTGCGTCAGCTGATGGTCCGTCCCTGCCGGAAGCTTCTCGACGAATTCCGTGGCACAGGCGGCAAGCAGGCTATCCGCTATTTGCTCCTCTGTCGCAGCTTCGTCCCCGTATCGTATATTTTCTGCAATCGTCTTTGAGAAGAGCGTCGCCTTCTGCGGAGCAAACCCAATCGATTCACGAAGCTGCTGCACATCATATGCCGGCAGAGGGATGCCGTCAATCCTGATCGTCCCCTCGTCCGGATCAAACAGGCGTGGAATCATCTTCACCAGCGTAGACTTCCCGTTCCCCGTCATCCCGATGATGCCGACTGTTTCCCCCGCCTTCACTGAAAATGACACATTTTTCAGGACAGGCTCCGTTCCCTTGATATAGGAAAAGCTCACATTTTCAAATGCGACGTCTCCCTGTATCTCATGTCGGGCTGGCGTTGCCGGGCTGGTTACCTCCGCCTGCTCATCCAGCACCGTGGCGATGCGCTCGGCACTTGGAATGGCACGGGCCAGCTGCACGAGCACCATCGAAGAGCTCATCAGGCCATTCATCACCATCATCAAATAGTTGGTGAAGGCCAGGATGACCCCGATTTCAAGTGTACCGTTCTCCACTTTGATGGCACCCATCCATAATGCCGCTACAATCCCCAGATTGATGACGAACATCGACAGTGGAGCCAGGACACCGACGACCTGGTCAGCCGTCATATTGCGCTTCATCAGCTTTGTATTGACAGCCGTGAACTGGTCAACCTGATGTTTCTTCCGGTTGTACGCCTTGATTACGCGGATGCCTGCCAGATTCTCCTGCATCTTCGTATTCACCTGATCGACCACCTTCTGTACCTTGTGGAACAGCTTCCCCGAAATCATCGTGAAGAAGTAGACGCAGAATGCCAAAATCGGGATGACGACAAGCAGAATGGAAAACAGCTCCCGGGCTGTAAACCACACCATAACGACCGCCCCGATGAACATCATCGGCCCCCGCACGAAAATTTTCAGCAGCATCGTCAATGCCCGCTGAAGCATTTCCACATCACTTGTCAAATTGGTGATGAGCTTGCCAAGTGTAAATTTGTCCTTATTGCTCGTTGAAAAATATGTAATCGTCTTATATAAATCATGCCGTACGTCCGTAGCGAAATTGACCGCCGCCCTCGATGCATAAATCGAGCAGCCGACACCGCCTATCAATCCCAACACCGCCGCCCCGATCATCAATGCGACCATACGGATGATATAAGGTGTATCGTTTTGTGCAATGCCGTCATCGATGATCATCTGCAGAATCGTCGGCTGGATCAAATCCATCGATACTTCAAACAGCATCATCAACGGGGCGATGATGGCAAATGCCTGATACGGCTTCAAATACTTGAGTAGCTTTCCTACCGCCTGCATCTATGTACCTCTCTTCCTGTCCCCAACATCATTTATTCCTCTTGTAATGTTGTTCCCTTATCGTTGCTCTCTTTATAGGAGCTGTCTGCAATATACAGCAATAGCTGTTTTCAAGCTGCCATCGTTTACTCTTCTGCCATTTCGTCCAACTCGAAGGCGGCCTTGAAGTCGTTCATGATGGCTTCCGTCGCCTTCAGCTCCCCCGCTATCACCGGATGGATCGACTGCAGTTCGGGGGAGTCCAGCTGCGTCCTCAGTGTATCCCTTTTGATGATCAGCTGTTGGTAGAATGCCAGCGCCCTGCCACGTCTGAATGTCTGGGCGTTGCTCCGCCCTCTTCCTCCGCGCCTGCGACCATCTTCCGGTTGGGGCGGTCTATTCTCCTGTTCATTATGCATTTTCTATCACCTCGCGGGTACAATTGTATACAAAAGTATACAAAAATACAATCCTCTAGTTTTTATGCCAACAGTGTTTCTTCACCCCGTACGGCTGCTCTTTCCCCATTTAGAGGAACATGATGTAATGCAGCATAGAAAAAGCCTCCCGAGCAGAATCCCGGAAGGCTTGCATTCATTTATGTCTCTGATAATTCCTCTTCCACGAACCATTTATGGTTCTTCACGTCCTCTCCAGTCGGCGACACATAGTCAACCATATAGACGGTCGTTTCTTCGACCGCTTCTATATAGGCCTCCGCTCCGTGCATGCCCGCCGCATGGGAGGCATCAAGTACGACCTCCTCGCCCCGTGCAAACAGGTCCGGTCCCGCCTCTTCTATCTCCTCATGAATAATCCATCTATAGTTCTCCACAGCATCTCCACCATCAGATGGCTCATAGGAGACTATATAGGCGGTTGTTTCATAGGCACCGACCACCGTACCCTCGATCGGCTCCACACCTTCCCCATATCCGGTACGGATCAGCACCTGGCTGCCGACGGGAAATGCCGGGTCCTCCGCCTTCCGCAGGTCCTCGGGCACTTCCCCGTTAGTCGAATAGTTCATCTGGGCGTGCTTGGTACTTTCCGTCGTTTCACCGGTCTCCTCCTGTTGTTCTTCTGGCACCGTTCCTACAGGGCTGAGATCCTCTTCGCTTTCATCCTTGCACGCAGCAAGTATTAGTAATGCCAGAAGGGCGGCACCCATCCTCCATTTCTTGTTCACGGTTGTTCCTCCTTCCACCTTGATTGAAACATTCCCTATTCAAATCGAACTGCCCATTCCAGCAATGGCTCATTTTCTGTAACTGTCAGTACATACACGAGCTCCTCTTTCTGCCACTTTACAAGGTCTCCTTGTTTCTTCACATCGAGGTGCAGAGAGCCGTGTTCATATGGAATCGGCAATGTATGCGCTTCTAAAAAAGAAACAGCCTGCCTTGCCATTTGCACACCTTCTTCCGGTGCATCGGTTGTTGTACGCGCAATAATCGCCCAGCGCCCCTCATTCCAGCCTGTGAACATCGAGCCTGCACCAGCATCCTGGTAGCCTGTGATGCCATGGCCGAGGTCTACCGGTTCCCCTCCAACTTCCCTGTAATCTTGAAAGCCAATCTGCTCATTTGCTTCTTCGCTCGATGCAAAGCGTTCGATGGTCAATAGCGCCGTTTCCTGTGAGTCTACAAGGGCCGGATCATCGACTGGCAGCTGCTCTTCTGTTCTGTAGAATTGAATTTCCACTCGGTTTTCCTCTGTCATTACCGCCGCTCCTATATACCGGCTCTCTTCTATCGTCCAGGAGGGCAAAGCAATCTCCCAATCCGGAAGACGTTCCTTCAACTGTTCTGTAAGCTGCGGTTCCTCTATTTTCTCATGCGGCTCCTGCTGCACCTCATTCTCAGTAGCGTTCTGCTCTTCACATGCTCCAAGAATGACGGCAGCACCCAACATTATAAATAAATAGCCATTTTTTATGGGTAACACCCCTTATTTGCTTTTCCCTTTTTCAACCTTTAAAAACCGCAGATAGGGGGTTTTCTTACTCTACTATCCAGTTCCTACTCTCACTCTACTGAAAAGGGATTCAGCTATAACTGCTATTAATCAGATAACCTTTGGCGATTACATGCAGATGGGCTGGGGCA
>JAZUQF010000225.1:0-6558 GCA_045605545.1 Lysinibacillus sp. | reverse complement strand
TACTATGAATAAGGCGTTCTGGTTCCTGACAATCGTTTCGGTCTTGCTGAATATAGCACCGATATTTTTAGAGTGGAGAAGTAAAAAATAATTTGGGGTTTATACGGCTTTGCAAAGCAAGAGCAAAAAGTCGCCCAATCCTGCTTTGCGTACGTTTCAAAGGAACGGAAAGTATTTTAGCAGAAAGCGAGCCGGCTGTAGCAGAAATCCACTTTCACATGATTACACTAACATTAAAAGGAAAATCAACACGCATGCCTAAAAACATACCCAAATGAAAGATTGGTAATTAAAAAAGACAAATAAAAACATCATAGCGAGTCCGCTATGATGTTATTTGTAATCGGTAATAAAGTATACCCTACTAAACGACCTTCCTTATTTAGTTATTTCCTCTGCATGTCGTTTGCTGAAAGTAACTTTTAATAACGGTGGAGTCACAATCGTTGTGACGATCACGACAATAATCATTGCTGTGTAGTAATTAGCCGGCAGTAAACCACTCTCTAATCCCATTGCAGCTAAAATCAATGCTACTTCTCCACGAGACACCATTCCTGCGCCAACACCCATGGAGGATTTCGTATTAAACCCTGCCAATTTTGCGCCAACACCAGCCCCTATAAATTTAGATGCAACAGCAATAATCGAGAAGATTAAAATAAATCCAACCTGATCACCTATACCTTCAAATGAAACGGCCAATCCAATGTTTACAAAGAAAAATGGAACAAAAACGCCATAAGCGATAGGCTCTACCTTATGTTCAATTTCCTTTTTGTATTCCGTTTGGGCAATCGCGATACCTGCAAAAAATGCACCGATAATGCCTGCAATCCCCAAAATTTCTGCAAAATACGATAAGCCGAAACAGATGATTAGTCCAGCACTCAACGTTGCTTCGGTTACTTTGAACTTCCTGAATACTCGAATAAAGTGAGGAACAACCCATTTTGAAAGTAAGATTAATACCACGAAGAATAAAATCTTCTTCCCGATGAGTAATCCGAGATTTGTATCGGATCCTGCAAATGCACTCATAGCAACCGCGATTAAGATAACAACAACAATATCATCTATTACTGCAGCCCCTAGTAATGTAGATCCTTCTTTACTATTCAACCAGCCAAGCTCCCGCAATGCTTGGACTGAAATGCTGACAGATGTTGCAGACAACAGCAACCCAATGAAAATCGATTCGCCAACAGACATTCCGTAGTATTGGGAACCTAGATATCCTAGAATGATTGGCATGATAATACCGCCAAGCGCCACATAAATTGCAGCTTTCTTATTTTTATTCATTTCTTGCAGGTCTGTTTCAAGCCCTGCTAGAAACATCAACAGTAGCACACCAATTTGGCTGAATGTTGCTAATAATTCTGTATCGTGAACCCAACCCAATAAAGCGGGTCCCAAAATGATCCCAACAAGGATTTTCCCTAAAACAGATGGTTGCCCAAGCCTTACAGCTAAATGACCTGCAAGTTTTGTAGCAAATAAAACAAGTACAATTTGTAAAATAAACACTATATTTCCCCTTTCCACGCAAAAAAGACAAGGAGGTGCCATAGTTGACTATGGCTCCACCTTGTCTTGCTTCGTATATTTTCTTAAAAAGAATATCATATATTTAGAATCGTATTCTACAATGGATTTCTGGGATTTCAACCAATCCAGTTTATGGAGGTTATATTAAAATAACGTTCTTAAACAAGGGTTTGGGCGCACATTTAAAACCTGCTGTAGTACCAGTCTGAGTACAGTTGGAACAGTGATGCATCCCCCATGTTGCTGGACAAAATCTTACATAATCTTATCGTTATAGAGTTGGTTTTCTCTGAAAAAACCCCTAATTAGAGTGAAATACTTCCTCAAAAACGGCCTCAAGATAATATGAGTGGTGTTGACCACTATTAAAATATTGAGATTCTACTGTCTAAATAATATGCGAATTGGAATGCGATTTACATTGTTTTCGGCGTTTTTTCTCCCGATTAATAAGTTTTCTTACAAAAAACGAGTTGTATTTTTGGCCTGCAATCCACTGAATACCCACAGGAAATCCACGTTTCTAGACGTCTGCTGCCTTCCACCGTACCCCCTTTCCTGCAAAATGGCGAAATCCATATACAACATAAAATTAAATAAGTGACAAACCGGGCCATTTGTCCTTGTTGGCGTTTATTTATAATTAAGTTGTATATCAAATTCGCTGAATGTCGGATTTTTCCTGCTTTAAACGTGGCCTGTAATTTTGGAGAGTGCTTGGTGGAGAAGGGTGGATGCGTTTTTTTATAAAGATGCCCCAAGTTTTTTATTTGGACCGTTTAGCTCGACAATATACCTTTTTTTCTATTTTCCCTGTATACTTTTCAACAGGACACTACAAAAAATGAGGGATCTGATTCGATGCTGCAGCACATTCTTTTACATATTTTTCATCAGCTGAATAACGAGCGGACGATCAATGCGGCGTACCATCTGCTCAGGGGCAAACGGTCGGGGCAGACGATTCAGGATGTGGGCATTTTCAAGCTGTATCCGTATTTCGGCATACTGCGGAAACTGCCGCGCCCTATGTTTGAGGAAGGGGTGAACGGCCTGCTTGCCGAAGGGTGGATCAAGACCGATGATACTGGCTATTTTACGCTGACGGCAAGCGGCGTCGAGCAGGCACAGAAGCTTGCGCTGCCTTTTTTTGACGGCTGGCACTACCAGGGCAATGAGCATATGTTCTACGGACGGCTGTCGCTCATCGTGCAGAGCCTGTCCAACCAGTCGTCGGGCATCCGTGCGTTTGTGCCAATCCAGCGCAATGAGGAAATCCAGGCGTGGTGCCGGAAGTTCCTGTTGGAAAATGGTTTTCGCTCCGGAACGCTGCAGCAGGCGCTCTATGAAGAAATGAAGGAGAGCATGGAGCAGGCGGACCTTTCGACCTTGCAGAAGGAGCTGCTGGTCGAGCGACTGACGGGCGTCGGGGTAGCCGGGGTGCCGTGGCAGCAGCTGAGCTTTCGGCATGGACTGCCGGAGCTAGACTGCCAGCTACTGTTCATCAGTTCTCTGCACCAGTGGCTTGAGGCAATTGATCAACAGAAAGGTCGGTTCATCCTCCTATCAAAGCTTGCGGCAAATATCCGCATCGACAATGTGCTGACAGGGTCGGCCTATCAGACCGCCCAGCTGTACAATCAGGGCTATTCCCTCGAACAGATCAGTGCGATGCGCCGCCTGAAGGGAAGCACAATCGAGGACCATATCGTGGAGCTGGCGATGAATGAGCCGGGGTTCGACATTGCGCCGTTCGTTTCGCATGAGCAGCACCAGGCCGTACAGCAGGTGGTTGCTGCGCATGGGACGAGGAAGCTGAAGGTGCTGCATGACGCCCTGCCGCATCTATCGTATTTTCAAATCCGGCTCGCGCTGGCAAAGGGGGAGGTGTAGCAGATGCTGGAACAGAAATTGCAGGAAATCTTCGGCTATAGCGAATTCCGGCCAGGGCAAAAGGAAATCATCGAGCAATTGATTGAGGGGCATGACTGCATCGCGCTCCTGCCGACCGGAATGGGGAAGTCGATGTGCTACCAGCTGCCGGGCTATGTATTCGATAAGCCGGTGCTCATTGTGTCACCGCTCCTGTCGCTCATGCAGGACCAGGTCGACCAGCTGAAACAGCGAGGGGAAAAGCGTGTCGTGGCGCTGAATTCCTTCTTGTCGCCCAACGAAAAGACGTATGCGCTGCACTTCCTGCATGAATACCGCTTCATCTTCACTTCGCCTGAGATGCTCACGCAACCCCAGGTGAGGGAGCGGCTGCAGGCAATGGAGCTGTCTTTGATTGTAGCAGACGAGGCACACTGCATTTCCCAATGGGGATTTGACTTCCGGCCGGATTATTTGCGCATCGGGGAGATACTGGGGCAAAGGCGCCCGCCGATTCTTGCCCTGACGGCTACCGCGACGGATTCCGTACTGGCCGATATAAAAAAGTACCTTCATATGAAGGAGCCGTACCAGTTCATCCATTCTGTAAACCGTGAAAACATCAAGCTTGCCAGACGCGAGTTTCAGAAGAAGGAAGACAAGTTGGAATGGATGCTGGAGCATGTTAAAAACACGCAGGGACCGGGTATTGTATATATGTCATCGCGCAAGCGCTGCGATGAGTTCAGCCAACTGCTCATTGAAAACAGTATACGGGCAGCAAGCTATCATGCGGGAAAAGACGCGGAAGACCGGCAGTTCATCCAGCAACAGTTCATCCATAACGATGTGGAGTGGATTGTGGCGACGAATGCATTCGGCATGGGGGTACATAAGCATGACATCCGACAGGTCATCCATGAGTCCATGCCTGCCAATGTTTCCAACTATATGCAGGAAATCGGGCGGGCAGGGCGTGATGGGCAGGATGCGTTGGCCATTTTGCTGTACGCGGAAGGCGATGAGCACTATGCCCGGTATATCGCCATTGAAGACCTGCCAAAGACGATGCATGTCGATGCATACGACCGCTACCGTCAGCAACGGCACAATCCGGCTGCGATGCTGGAGGCAGAAGGGATGTCCGAGACGGCATTTCGCGTCCTTGATTACTGGATGCAGCAGGAGCCCCCAGAAGCTGTGAAGCGGCGGCTTTTGGAAATGGAGGAAGGCAAGCATACAGCTGTGCGGGAAATGGCGGACATTATCCATACCACATCCTGCATACGTGCAAAACTAGTAGAATATTTCGGGCAGAGTCTCACAAAACAGCAGGACGTATGTTGTACCCAATGTGGGTTGGATATCGATGAGATAATTGAACCTCGAAAAAAAATGACGAAACAGGAACAAATGACATGGGGCGAGCGGCTCAAAAAAATAATTTTTGGGTATATTTGAGTAGATGTGCTAGTTTACATTTTCCGCGAATTTCGTCATAATATGAACATAGATGGCGAAGCTTGGAGGGTAATGATATGACAAAAGAAGACTACCGCGAAAAGATAGAAGAAGATCGTCAGGAAATTGAAATGGAAGGTTACCAGTCTAGAGCATCCAGGTCGAAACGTAAAGGAACAAAACGTAAAAACCCACTTATATCTATTTTACTTGTAATCTTCATTTTTATACCATCACTGGTGTTATTGTACATCAATTTCTTGTACGAGCCTGCTAGCCCGGTAGAAACCGTCGAAGAAAGCAACGAAGTCGTCAAAGTCGAGAAGAACGACCCGACACCGCAAGCGGAAGCGGCAGGGGCGGACGAGGAAGATAAGGATGAGCAGGACGCATCTTCCGACGGGGAAGACATTTCCGAGGAGAAGCAAAAGGAGCTGGCTGCGGCGCAGGAAGCGGCTGCCGCTGAAGCTGCAAAGGTTGCCGAACAGAAGGCTAAAGAAGAAGCAGAGAAAAAGGCTGCTGAACAAAAGGCCAAAGAGGAGGCCGCGAAGCTAGCCGCCGAACAGAAGGCTAAAGAAGAGGCTGCGAAGAAGGCAGCTGAAGAGAAGGCCAAGGAAGAAGCGGCCAAGCCAAAAAGAACACATACGGTCAAATCCAATGAAACGCTTTACCGCATTGCGATGAACTACTACAACGACCCTAGTGCGGTCGAAAAGATTAAAAAGGCGAACGGCATGAGTTCGGAGTCCATCCAGGTTGGACAGACATTGATTCTGCCGTGAACCAATTAACAGGTGCATAAGTATAATAATCAGAAAAGACGGAACCTTAGCGGAGACGTCTTTTTCTAATGGTTGGGAGGAAGCTGGATGAAAACCATTGCCAAACTGTTTTTCGCTGTGTTTCTCTTCGTTTTCTATATGGTAAGGGAAGCACATGAAAACAACATACGCAGACATACAGTGCATGCGCGCGGCAAAAAAGACTGGTTCTCCATCTTTTTCATAGCCGATGTGCATAACCGTAAAATCAGCAAAAAAATGCTGGAGGAAATCGAACCGGTGGAGGCCGTCATCATCGGTGGGGATTTTGCAGACAAGCGCGTGTCCATCCCACAGATAGAGATGAACCTGCAAAGGCTGCAGTCGCTCGGACCCCTTTATTTCGTATGGGGGAACAACGATAGGGAAGTGGGGGAAGACAATCTGCTGGCCTTGTTTAGAAAGTATGGCGTGACTGTGGTCGAGGATGATGCCGTGCAGATGCCGGACCGGCCGAATGTCACATGGATCAGTGCCATTAATGATACATCCCGCCGCAGATACAGCTTCAAGGATGCTCTGGCGAAATGCAGGGAAGGCGATGTGACGCTGTTCATCTCGCATAACCCACAAGTGTTCGATCAGGCGTATCCAATCCATAAGCCAGCCTTGATGATGGGGGGACACCTGCACGGCGGCCAAATCCGGCTGGGCGGGCTCGGCGTGCATCCGCACGGTTCCTTCCCCATCCGAAAAGGGGTCCCGACACTAATCAGCAACGGCTACGGCACGACGCTGCTGCCGATGCGGCTGATGGCAAAGCCGGAATGCCACGTGATTGACATCATCTGTGAGGAGGAGTAGGGAATGGAATGGCTGATATATCCACCTATTTTTGCATAAAAGTTCAAGC
>JAZUQF010000224.1:0-4952 GCA_045605545.1 Lysinibacillus sp. | reverse complement strand
AAGAACGGCCATCCGTGCCATCGACGCCATTACCGGCGAGGTGATATGCGAAAAGGGGTAAATACCATGCGCTATTAATAACTAAATCTAAAGGACTTATTTCAGAGTTGTAAATATAGTAAGGGGAAAACGTACTGGAATTCACCTAACAGGTTCGACTGATAGGGAGCAAAGCCCTAAGAACAATGCTAATCCCCCCCAATTAGAATGCATTTCAACAGCAAATCCGCAATAAAAATAGCAACAAAAAAAACAATCATTTAATCCGAATTGGATTCAGGAGGCGGTTATATGAGCTTTTGTTCATTCATAGCAACAAATTATGAAATGCCGGAAGTAGAATCGAAGGTGAAGTCCATCACTGTTAAGGAAGCCATTGAATTAGGAATGGAACCGCATGAATTGGTACCGTGGGACGAGATGGATCCTGATGCTGAGATACTGTTTGTCGAAAATGAAGAAGACTTGAATGAATTGGTCATTACGAAGGATGGCTACTATGATGTTAGCCATTATACAAGCTACCCCTTCATATATGAAGTAAATTTCATCTATTCGGAATCACGGGTAAAGCAATTGCTGGCGTACCTAAAGGAAAATTGCAGAGAAGGTCAGATAGTGGAACTTTGGGGAGTATGGATTGGGGATGAGGAAAAACATATACCGCATAGTAGATGCAGCTACGAGGAATTGTCCGTGGATCACTTGAAGCAGCTATATAATTCGGAGCATGATAATTACAAAGAACAGCAGTGTATTGTATTTGAGAAATGACAGCGCAGATGGACTAACAAGATATAAAAAGGCTTAGGTCGAATATTAACGGGTTGGCTTGATGGGGAGAAAACATAAAAAACAATGTAAATAACATCCTGTTTAAACAATTAATTGGCTATGTAAATGACAAATAAAAACGACTCAAATATGTCTGAGTCGTTTTTCGAATTTAATTAGAATATTTAGGAGAAGTATATTCTATTCCGTTTTTATCCTTAATGATTCGTTCTCCAATTTTTGTGAAAGTCAGTGAAATACCTTCATCAGCAGTAATATAATATTTATCTTCTTTTGTTTTTATTTCTACATTGGTAAAAACCTTTTCAACCTGGTCACCTGTTCCGCCACTTATCGAGGAGAGAATGCTATCAAGGCTAGATTTACTTTTTGCTCCTTGACCATAGATACCTGCAATTCTCAAATCACCCCCCAACAATCCTATGCTTTGACTTTGAGTATTAGTAAAAATGTTGTCTTCGAAATCACTAACTTTAGCGATGTAGATTTCATTTTCAGGAGCAGGTTCATTGATGCATGCTGCTAACAAAAGAATTAAACCGAAAAGCAGTAAATACATTGAATTTCTTCTAATCTTATTGATATCCAAAAACCCCCTAATTTAGATTATTTATAATTACTTACGATTAGAAATATATAAAGTTTCAAATAAATGCCAGATAATGATTCCTTCTAGCCTCGAAACCATCTTAAATAATCTAACCCCCTAGCCAGCACACTAAATCACATACGATTTGCATAGACCGCAAAAATTTATGAGGTCTCGTTAATTGTATTGCTAATTGCTATGCTGAAACGGTTTAAAAATCACTACAAACGTTGATATGACAAGAAAAAAAGAAGTGCGAATTAGATTGCTAATTGCACTTCTTTTTGATTTGCTATTTGCGATTTTCTCCCCATCAACCGCACTCGTTAGTCGAATATCGACCCAAGCCTTTTGCTTGAGATTGCTGTTGTAAAATCTATTTAACCAGACTTATATACCGGAACCGGACAACGCAGGCCGCAACGATTCCTATCAGTGCCACAAAGCCATCGAACATGAAGATATGGGCGATGCCGCCATGCTTGGCAATGAGCCCTGTCGCAATCGGCAATGCCACAGCCGCGACACTCGATGCAGTGGCGACAAGGCCAGTCACAGTCCCCTTCTTTCGCCAGAACAGCTCCGTCATAATAGTGATTGCCAACTGCAGGATGCCGGCAGTCGAGAATCCAAGGCAGAAAGCACCGACAATCATCAAGGAATGGTCTTTTACTGTCAAAATAAGCAGGACAGTAAGAGCCGTCAAAATCGGATAGATAATAATCACCGTCACCGGGCGAATGAATCTATTCAGCACAAACGCCAGGATGATGACCGATAATAGTGAACCCATACTATAATAGCTTAACAGTTTTACAGAATCGTTCACCGGCAAGCCAATGACCTGTTCACCATAGCTCGGCAGCCAGATCTGCGCCACGGTGAATAAGGCGGTGGAGGTGAAGCCGATGATGATCAGGGCAAGCCCCTCCGTCCAAAACTTAGGGTCCAGCTGCATGTCGTCCGCCCCTGCTTTTTCATCCGTTTGAAACGCCTCCGAAATTTCCGCTTGCCCTGGGAAATTGGACCATATCAAGATGACGAGGTTGATGATATAAATGATGGCCAATAGGTAGAATGCATACCCGTAAAACAGTTCATTTTCACTAAGGAATAATATGACGAACGGTAAAATGATTGCCCCGACCGCCATGAAGGCCTTCACCATGACATTGGCGGAGCCTGCTTTTTTCTTGAACATTTCAACAAGTGCCGGATAAGACCCTGCATCCATCGCCGCATTGCCAAAACCGGCTAGAATCGCAAAGAGCATCGCCACATAATAATTCGTCGTAAGCGGTATGGCGACCGCAAAGACCGCCATCGCGATACTAGCAAAAATCAGCAGCGGCTTGCGTCCTATTTTATCCGACAAGATACCGAAACTGCTGTATGAAAGCAGTTTACCAAAACCGATTGCCGCAATGATGTAGCTGACACCCGTTGAATCTGTATTCCATTGTGCCGTCAAGTATGCCATATGAGATGACAAAATAATATTGACCATTCCAAGTAGGAAGTAGTTGCTGTATAGTCCTACCGATGCCTGTATGTATGAAGCTCTCATGTTGTCCTCCCACCTGTCTCCGCGTAATTACTTCAACACTTTAAACCACTAAAGAAAGCTATGTCAATTTGTTTTCCGAAAATTAGAACAATTATCCTATAAAAATAAGAAATGAACTATATTCATACGAGAAAACCGCGCCCCACTTGCATGTTGTCATGAACAAATGGGGCGCGGTCTTTATTCAAGGTGTTTCTGAACGTACTATGGTTCTTATTTTGAGTCGTCTTTCCGCAGCTTATCGGCTTTGATGCCCTTCGCTAAATAGATGATCATTGTAACAGCTCCTACACCAGCCACGAGCATGCTGATGATGAAGCCCGCAAGCCATAGACCAAACGAAATCTGCATGTCTACGTACAAAAAAATAGCGAGCATTACAGCTCCGATAAACATCATCGTAATTCCTATATTCTTCAATGTCGAACCTCCTCTTGCTGCCTTGCGAAAATCTATGTACTCATCCATCTTACAGGATTTTTACCAAACCTCTCAAATGTATAATAACAGTTTCCTGATTTGTATGCAGAGCAAATGCACTTCCCCCTATAATAGACAAGCTCCCGTCTTTTATTTCTACGGGAGCTTTCTGTATTAACGTACCGGTCTACTATTCATGACAAAGAAAGAGCCGATCAAGCCCAGGATGGCCACAATCAATACAACGATGAAGGCATAATGGACACCGTGTGCCAGCATGTCAAGCGGCTGGCCGGGGCCATGCTCTGCCACATAGTTGTTTTGACCGGCTGTAAACATAGTAATCGCAACAGCCGTACCTGCAGCACCCGCTACCTGTGTCAACGTGTTCATGGCCGCCGAACCGTCTGCATATAGCTTCGGCGGCAATTGGTTCATTGCATTCGTCTGCGAAGGCATAATCGTCATCGGCACCCCTACGAAGAAAAAGCATAATGCCCCGATGACCTGCCATACGGGCGTTGTTGAAGAAAGAATCATCAGCATTAAAATAGCACTTGCTGTAATGAGCGCAAATCCGATTCGTGTAAAGACGCGTGCGCCTACCTTATCGAAGTTTGTGCCTACTAGCGGCGACATGATGATATTCAACACGTTGGCCGGCAGCATCAATAGACCTGCGGCAACGGCCGTATAGGCCAATACACTTTTCAGGTACAGCGGAATCAGGATGGCTACAGAGAGAATCATGAATAGAGTCGCCACCACCAATACAGTACCTAATGCAAACATCGGATATTTGAATACGCGCAGATTAACCATCGGCTCTGCCATGTTGAATTGGCGTACTACGAAAAGTACCAGCGCGATGATGCCCGCAGCAAGCGGCACCCAGACATACGGGTCAGAGAATGGACGCTCCGCCAGCGTTGCCAAGGCGTAGACAAATCCACCAAATCCGATTGTTGATAGCATTAATGAAAGGATATCGATTTTCGGCTTTGTGATTTCTGAAACGTTTTCCATTTTCGGCGCACCGAATAGTAATAATAAAACGTACAGGACAATCATGATCCAGAAAATATAGTGCCAGCTTGCAGAGCTGACAATCAACCCTGCAATTGTGGGTCCTAATGCCGGCCCTGCAGTCATTACCAACCCCACGATGCCCATTACTGAACCGCGTTTTTCTATCGGGAAAATCATCAGAATGACGCTGAACATCAATGGCAGGAAGACCCCCGTACCCATTGCCTGGATGAGACGGCCAGCCAACAATACCGCAAAGTTTGGAGAAACGGCGGCCAGCAGGGAGCCGATCAATGAAAAGACCAAAGCCCCTACGATCAATTGACGTGTTGTAAACCAGCGCACTAAATACGCGGATAAAGGTACTAAAATGGCTAAAACCAATAAATAGCCTGTCGTTAGCCACTGGGCTGTCCCCGGGCCAACTTCAAAGTCCGTCATAATGTCAGTCAGTGCCATGTTCAATGCCGTTTCACCGAATAAACCGATGAACGAACCAAACATCAGCACTGCCGCCATCCATTTCGGACTTTTAACTTGTAAATGAGATTG
>JAZUQF010000223.1:0-2687 GCA_045605545.1 Lysinibacillus sp. | reverse complement strand
CATATTTAAGCGGGTGTTGAAGGAATATGTACAAAACAATTAAAATCTACCGGCACGGCGAAACGGAATGGAACAAGCGAGGGATGCTCCAAGGATGGCTTGATTCACCATTGACGGAATTGGGGAAGCAGCAGGCCATTGCGGTCGATTGGCAACCGGATGTGGTATATACAAGCGATCTTGGCCGTGCTGTAGCCACTGCCCAGCTCATGTTTCCAAATAGGCCGATCATCCAAGATAGCCGCTTACGTGAAATATTTCTGGGGGATTGGCAAGGACAGGAAATCGATGAATTGTTGAAGGATGCCGCTTATCGCAGCTATTGTGAAAGACCTGAGGAATTCGTTGCTACCTCTCAGGAGTCATTCGCCCAAGTAGCTGAACGCATGATTGAGTTTTTTCAAAGTTTACAGCATGTCACGCCACAAAACATTGCAGTCGTTTCCCACGGGGTATCGATTGCCTGTCTGCATGCCACGCTTGAACAGCGTCCCATTTCTACCCTTTGGCAGGAAGGGATGTTGGCGGGTGGTGAATGCCTGACGTTTGAATGCCATGCGGAAGATTGGAATGTGAAAAAAATGGTTTTACAGAAAGTATAGAGTCGTGCTATTCCAGCTCTGTTAGTAAAACCCGATATTATAACAGTACTAGTTTGAAAGAGAAGAGCGGCGGAATTCCGTCGCTGTCCCCGAAACGGTAAAGCAGTTGATGCCAAATGACTCCACTGTTCGATGAAAATTGTTTATACCACAGCCTCAGCTTTCTTTTTCAAGCACCAGCTAAAGCTAAACTGGTGTTCGTGTCGTAATCTGTAAAAAAAGCTACTTTTTCTGACGGAATTTGGGTAAACTTTCTTTTGTTTTATATCTTAATCATGTAGAATGATAGGAAATGGAAGGGGAGATTGGTGTATGGCGCGTTATGTGTTGCTGGCGAAACTTCGCAGCGGGCCACATTTTGTGTTGAAGTTCGACCGGCAGGAGGTGCTGGACTGCCTATATGAATTCCCGACGACAAAGGGACTGGATGCATTGGTGGAATGGCCGTTGGAAACACGTGCAGAGATGAGCTTTTTTCTGGAGATGCTCATCAAAAACGTCAAATACTATTATTTAAAAGATAGGAAGACAATGAAAAAGGAATATGTGGAGCTCGATTCCATCCTGTAAAAAGTTCAAAGGCGAACAATCCTTTGAACTTTTTTTGATTAGCCGGCCAGGACAAGCCCCTTGTTATGGGGAAATGCTATGTAGATAGATTCCTTTTTCAAAGCTGCCCTTCAGCTTTTTCTTTGCCTTGCGGATCTGCTCGAACTCTTCGATAGGAACATCGTGCAGCTTCAAGGCGGAGTAAATCAGCTCGACCATGTCGACCAGCTCCTCCACAGCCGCCTCCTTGGAGCTTGCCTTATGGTATTCATCTAATTCCTCATAAAGCTTTTTCGTGATTTCATGCTGGTGCTCAAGAGGGGAAAGCAGTTTTAATGAATAGCTGCCGCCGTCTTTCGTTACAAGGGAAGGGACTTTATCACGCACCAGTTTGTTCAATTCAGTCATCGGAACGCCTCCTTTATGACAATATTTTACCATGAAAAAAGGCTGCTCAGAAAGTGTGCACTTTCTGAACAACCTAGTATTTCTTATTAAGTTTCAATGGGAAATGTCGTTCTTACGCCGATATCACCATTCCACGTTTGCAATCATGCCGAGCTCATCATCGATATCAAGGCTGATGCGTGCGGCCATTGAATCCCTGCCGAGCTGCTCATCGATGTAGAGTCGGATTGCCGTGATGAAGTGGGCCTGTTTGTATTCTTCCATTGCGCCCCCGACATAGGCTTCCGCCGTATAGCCTGCCTCATCATCGTAGCACAGCTCCACTTCCACAAGTTCCGGTTTCGTCTGCTTGAAGCGGGCGTGGAAGAGGCACACTGCATTGATCAGGTCCTGTTCCTGCAATACTAGCTTTTCCATACGTTTTGTGTCTCTTTCTCTTTCTTACGAGTCAGCTTCTGAATCAGCTTCACTACCAGGAAGACCACTAAAGCAATGGCGCCTACGTTGATGATGAAGCCGAGGATCGAACCGATGATACCAAGGTTACTGAACAGGCTGCCGAACAATAGCCCCGCAAGTCCACCGATGAATAGGCCCTTCATCAGACCGCCGGCAGAGAAGCCTCCTTTTTGTGAAGAAGTGCTAGTCGTGTTCTTGTTGTTTGTGTTGTTGCTGTTTGATACAGTACCGTTATTGTTTGTATTCGTATCATCATTATTTTTTTGGATGTTGGAATTGTTGTTGTTTGAATTGAAGCCTTTTTTACCTGACTTGTAGGATTTTGCTTCCACTTGGTAGTCGTCAAACATTGGCAACAACGTACCGACACTTGAGAATACAAGCGTAAATGCTAAAAATACTGCTGCTAGTTTTTTCATGTCTTTCCTCCATAATAGATAGTTACCATTTAATTATAGCAAAATAGAAAGAAAAGTCTATTAAGCTACCTGTCTTATTATATACGGACGAGCGGTGAAAAGGTTTCAGGTGGATAGTTGGAATGAAGAACTGTATGACTACACAAGTGCAATTGAAATTGCGGACGTATATGTGGAACTGGGAGGACAAAGATGCTTGTCACACTATAGTTCAACAATCCATTCAACTAGTTAAAGAAGAAATAAAGGG
>JAZUQF010000222.1:0-2397 GCA_045605545.1 Lysinibacillus sp. | reverse complement strand
GGTATCATCTGGATACGACTTGGAACGATCCGGTACCTGACCGTGGAACCGGCATCCGTTATGACTATTTCCTGCTGAGCGATCGGGATATGAGGGTCGACCATTCATGGGAGGCTACAGCCTATCCAAAGGCACAGAGCTCTACCTACAGCTTCATGCATGTCGTACAGGACAGCTATGAGCAGGGGGACTATATCTATTTCAGCAATTCCAGTGACAATAATAAGCTTTATAAATTGAGTAAGACGACAGGCAAAATGGAGAAATTGGCGGATGTCCGAGCGCTGTACATCGTAGGGGCGGGTGAATGGCTGTATTTCAGCAACTACTCAAAGGGTGCCTACCTGGCGAAAATCAAGCTTGATGGAACAGCGCTGACGACGCTGTTCAAAGAGGAAGTGGAGAATCTGTTCATTGAAGAGGATTATATCTATTTCACTGCGGAGAGCGGAGCCAAAAAAATTGCAATTGAGGCTTACTGAGCGAATGCTTGGTAAGTTTTTTTAGTCTATAAAGGTTATTTTTTTATAATGCATACAATTCCTATGAAAAAGGTTGACTTTTAAAAGGGGATTATTTAAGATAAATGGCAACAGTAGAAAAAACGAAAGCTCACTAGACAACTAGAGGCTCCTATTCGCTATGAATGGGAGCCTTTATTTTTACCGTGAAAGGCTTTCAAGAGCAAATCAGCTTCAACAAACTTGATGAATAGAATGATCGGCTTACTAGACGACTGGAGGCTCCCTATCTGGCTTTATGATATGGGAGCCCTTTGTGTCTTTCGTAGAGGAAAGGAGGAGTAACAATCAATAATCATCTTGAGCAGATTTTGCACCTTCCGGATTTACGCTTTACCAAATGGTGTGAAGAGAAATTCTCCATCAACCGTGGAGTATATAACACAATTGATGAAAGGCTTTATGAAATGGGGTATCGGAACGTCCATGATAGAAGGATGGCCATCATTTCCTTTCTTCAGCAATATGTAGTTGAGGTAGAGGGCGGTAAGTATCATAAATTCGGCCCTGGAAAGCTGTCTGGTGCTTTGCATCAATTCAGTAAATAAAAATTTTTATCTTATAACCTAGTAAATTGGTTTGTTTAGTTTAAGTTAAATGGAAGTGAGGAAATAAATATGACAAATATCGTTATCATTAATGGAGCAAATGCCCGTACATCGCGGGTGAATGCCATTCAGCAATATATTCAGCAGACAACGGAGGCCGTCTCGATTATCGAGGTGCACCAGCTGCCTGCAAATGACCTGCTATCCGCCAATTTTGCGGGTGAAGCAATGAAAGCGGCCAATCAACTGGTTTCAAATGCGGATATTGTTGTCGTACTGACACCGGTGTATAAAGCGGCGTATTCAGGCATTTTAAAAACGTATTTAGATGTAATTCCGCAAAAGGGGTTAGAGGGCAAAACGATACTTCCTATCGCTGTAGGTGGGACTCTGCATCATCTCTTAGCTATTGATTACGCGTTAAAGCCTGTTCTCTCGGCATTAGGCGCGACAAACATTCTGCAAGGGGTGTATATAGTAGACCAGGCAATCCAGCGGAAGGACAATGGATTCTCGATTGACCAGGACGTCCTGGAACGGCTTAATCAGCAATTGCAGCAGGCACTCAATAATAAGGCTTTGACACATTGATAAAACATTTCGGCAGGAGGAGGGGCAATGACCTGGTCTGCTCCGGTGATTGATTTTATCGTAAGGGAGCTGACGGGGCAATTTGCCGAGGCTGCAAGTGAAAGGGCTATGCTTGATAGGGTGGGAAAGGGAGAAGGCATGCACCTGAAAAGTATTGTAAGGTTTCTTTACGATGAGGATAATAATTCTCGGATGGATATTTATCAAGAAAAATAGGGCTGCTCAGAATGTTATAGTGTTCTAAGCAGCTCCTCTCTTTTGTTATAACTTATATTCAACGGCATAGCTTCAGCCTTTTTTGATGTGTTGGTGATTCACCTAACCAATCGTGCAAGGTTCTCCGCCCGTTTTACGATATATTGGATCGGCTTTTCTTCGCAAGGCTCGAACTGCACGGCCGGGAATATTTCTTTCACCTTCTCTGTAAACAGGTCATGGATGGGTTGGATGTTCTTCAATACGCCGCCATTTATATAAAATGGATGGGCTTCTCCATCGTGCCCGACTTTTTGTAAAACAGCCGTTGCAAGCAGTGCCAGCTCGTCAGCCGCTTTTCGGGCAATTCCCATCGCTGTTGCATCATC
Organism: Lysinibacillus sp.; assembly: GCA_045605545.1. Classification (GTDB taxonomy): domain Bacteria; phylum Bacillota; class Bacilli; order Bacillales_A; family Planococcaceae; genus Lysinibacillus_B. Next base: position 153 of record JAZUQF010000222.1, on the reverse strand, counting down.
TTGTTCAACTGCCGGCTGAAGGTGTGAACTGAGACTGGCGAGTCGGGCATTCGTATAGTCCTCTCTGTACAGCCAGTTCATCAATGCCTCGATTCGGTCTAATTGATTGGCCTCGAGCACCAGCTTGGTCAGGCGCGTTGGTTCGGCACGCCC